>CAZPWV010000216.1:0-4265 GCA_964590825.1 uncultured Rhodobacter sp.
GCCCTTGCGGTCCTTGAACTCGTCGAACTGGCGGTCACGCTCGGCTTCGCGGACCCGCTGCAAGATCACCTGCTTGGCCGATTGCGCGGCGATGCGGCCCAGATCGACCGGCGGCACCTCGTCGATGATCTCGTCGCCGGGCTGCGGATCGGCCTTGTATTGGCGGGCCTGTTCAACGGTCAGCTGGGCCTGATAATTTTCCAGCGCCTCATCTTCGACCACGGTGCGCACGCGGGTGAAATTGGCGCGGCCGGTCTTGCGGTCGATGTGGACGCGGATGTCCATCTCGGAGCCATAGCGCGATTTCGCCGCCCGCGCGAGGCTGTCTTCCATCGCCTGGATCACCAGGTCCGGGTCGATCATCTTTTCGCGGGCAACGGCCTCGGCCGTCTGCAAAAGCTCCAGCTGGTTGGCAGAAGTGATTGCCATCTCTCAGGTCTCCTCGTCGGGGGAATCTGGGTCGGGGGATTCGGTCTCTTCGGTTTCAATCGCGTCGAACATGTCTTCGTCGATGATGCCCGCAGCCTTTTTCTGCCGCAGCATCTCGGCAATCAGATCGTCGGTCAGGATCAGCTTGGCCTCGGTCAGCCAGTCGAATTGCAGGCCAATGGTGACGGGCTCGCCTTTTTCCTCGATCTCGATCAGCACCTCGTCGGCCTCGGTGCCGCGCAGAAAACCCTTGAAGCGCTTGCGCCCGTCGATCGCCTCGGATGTTTCCACCCGCGCCTCATAGCCTTCCCAGGCATCGAAATCCTTCAGCCGGGTCAACGGCCGGTCGATGCCGGGCGAGGAAACTTCAAGCGTGTAATTTTCTTCGATCGGGTCTTCGACGTCCAGCACCGCGGAAACGGCGGTCGAGATCGTCGCGCAATCGTCCACGTCAATGCCGCCGTCGGGGCGGTCGGCCATGATCTGCAACAGCGAATGGCGACCGCCTTGCAGGCGGATACGGACAAGCTCGAACCCCAGCCCCTCGATGGTGGGGCCGACGATTTCGGCCAGACGCCGGTCGATGGCGGTTTTGGCGATGAGGTCGGTCATGTTCCGATCCTTGAAAACAAAAAACGGGCCGTAGCGGCCCGCAGCAATCTTTCGGTGGGCACCGGGTTTGGACCCCGGCACGCCGCTGTTGAAGGCCATATAGGCGAAACCTCGCTGCGATGCAAGCTTTCTCTCAGCCCCGCAGCCGGTCCATCGCCGTCACCAGCGCGGCGGTGATGGCGGGTTCGCTCAGCGCGTGGCCGGCGGCGGGAATGATGCGCAGATCGGCCCGTTTCCACCCTTGCGCCAGTTGCCAGGCCGAAATCGGCGGGCAGATCATGTCCATGCGGCCCTGCACGATAGTGGCGGGGATATGTTCGATCCGGCCACGGTCGCGCAAGATCTGCCCGTCGGTTTCCAGAAAGGCGTCGTTGAGGAAGTAGTGGTTTTCCAGCCGGGCAAAGGCATGGGCGTAATCGGGGGGCGATTCTCCGGGGAAACCGTCATATTCGACCGAGGCCAGGGCGTTTTCCCACATCGCCCAGATGCGGGCATGGCGGGTTTCCTGCAGATGATCGCCCGAAAACAGCCGCTTGTGATAGGCGGCAATCAGATCACCCCGCTCGTCCTCGGGAATGGGGGCGATGAACTGCGCCCAGAGGTCGGGAAAAAACTGCCCCGCACCGCCGCCATAGAACCAATCCAGTTCGGAGCGCTGCGCCAGAAACACCCCGCGCAGGATCAGCGCCGTGACCCGGTCCGGGTGGGCCTGGGCATAAAGCAATGCCAGCGTTGCCCCCCAACTGCCGCCAAAGATCATCCAGGCGCCAATGCCCAGCGCGGTGCGGATCCGCTCCATATCCGCCACCAGATCCCATGTGCTGTTGTTGCTGACCGAGGCCTGCGGCCGGGACAAGCCGCAGCCGCGCTGATCGAACAGGATGATGCGGTAATGCGACGGGTCGAAATAGCGCCGCATGGCCGGGCTGCAGCCGCCGCCGGGCCCGCCGTGGCACACCACCACCGGGCAACCATGCGGATGCCCCGACTGCTCGACATAGACCCGATGCCCCCCGCCCACATCCAGAAGCCGCTGGTCGAAAGGCTCGACCGGCGGGTAAAGAAAGGCGCTGGCTGTGCGCTTTTGCCCTGCGTTTCTGTCCATGATCGGACTATATAACGGCCAAACCGCTCCCGCCATGGGGGGTATGCAAGTTCAGCCGGAGGATGGCATGGAAGCCGCGACGAAAACGATCGACCCCGCCGAAGTGGCTAAATTCGAGGCAATGGCCGCCGAATGGTGGGATGTGAACGGCAAGTTCAAACCGCTGCACATGCTCAACCCCTGCCGTCTGGACTATATCACCGCGCAGATCGCCATGCAGTTTGGCCGCGACCTGAAAACCCCCCGCCCTTTCGAAGGCTTGCGGTTGCTGGATATCGGCTGCGGCGGCGGGCTGCTTGCCGAACCGATGGCGCGGCTGGGCGCCACGGTTGTGGGTGCCGATGCCGCCGCACGCAACATTCCGGTGGCGCAGCTTCATGCCGAACAGATGGGGCTTGAAATCGACTATCGCCATTGCGCCGCCGAAGACCTTGCCGCCAGCGGCGAGGTGTTTGACGTGGTTCTGGCGATGGAAATCATCGAGCATGTCTCCAGCCCTCAGGGTTTTGTGAACACCTGTGCCAGCCTTCTCAAACCGGGCGGGCTGATGATCTGCTCCACCCTCAACCGCAACCCCAAAAGCTACATGATGGCCATTTTCGGGGCCGAGCGGGTGATGCGCTGGCTGCCGGTGGGCACGCATGACTGGGCCAAGTTCATCACCCCCGACGAGCTTTACGGCCTCATCCGCAACGCCGCGCTTGAGCCGGTGGACCGCAAGGGCATGGTGTTCAACCCGCTGGGCTGGAGCTGGTCGCTTTCGGCGCGGGATCTGAGCGTGAACTACGTCACCGCCAGCGCGAAACGCTGAGGCCGGGGGTTTTGCCCCCCCGGACCCCGCAAGGTATTTTGGGCAAGATGAAAGGCGCGTTTGATCGCGTTGCCTCCCTTGGGGAGCGCTTTTGGAGCTATTTCGCCTTTGGGCGGAAAGCCGATATCTTCGCCGAATCGGTCTCGATGAAACCTGCGCCGATCAAATCAAGGCAATAGGGCACGGCGGCAAAGACCGCGTTGAGACAGGTGGCGATTGCCGAGGGCTTGCCCGGCAGGGTGATGATGAGGCTTTTGCCGGCAATGCCCGCCGTTTGCCGTGACAAAATGGCGGTGGGCACTTCGCGCAAGCTGGCGCGGCGCATTTCCTCGCCAAATCCGGCCAGCTCCTTTTCCATCACATCGGCCACACCCTCGGGGGTTTCATCGCGCGGGGCCGGGCCGGTGCCGCCGGTGACCAGGATCAGGTCGGCCCCTTCGGCCACCAGCTGGCGCAGGCAGGAGGCGACGCTTTGCCGCCCGTCGGGAATGATGTGGCGGGTGATGGCGAGGGGCGAGGTAACCACCCCCCGCAGCCAATCTTCGCAGCCCGGACCGCCCTTGTCTTCGTATTCGCCGCGGCTTGCGCGATCCGATACGGTGACGATGGCGGCGCGGGGGGCGGTCATTTCTTCGCCACGCGGGCGTTGCGGGTGGCAATCAGCTTCAGCCGCAGCGCATTGAGCCGAATGAAGCCGGCGGCGTCTTTCTGGTCATAGGCACCGGCGTCTTCCTCGAAGGTCACATGCTTTTCGCTGTAAAGGCTGTGCTCCGACCAGCGGCCCACGCAATGCACCGAGCCTTTGTAAAGCTTCAGCCGTACCGTGCCGGTGACATGTTCCTGGCTCTTGTCGATCAGCGCTTGCAGCATTTCGCGCTCGGGGCTGAACCAGAAGCCGTTGTAGATCAGCTCGGCATAGCGCGGCATCAGGCTGTCTTTCAGGTGGCCTGCGCCGGCATCGAGCGTGATCTGTTCGATGCCGCGATGGGCCTCCAGCAAAAGCGTGCCGCCGGGGGTTTCATAAATCCCGCGCGACTTCATGCCGACAAAACGGTTTTCCACAAAATCCAGCCGGCCAATGCCATGCTTGCCGCCCAGCTCGTTCAGCCGGGTGAGAATCGTGGCCGGGGAAAGCGCCTCGCCGTTGATGGCAACCGCATCGCCCTTCTCAAAGCTCACCTCGATATATTCGGGCGTATCGGGGGCCTCTTCGGGGCTGACGGTGCGCTGATAGACATAATCGGGTGCTTCCTCAGCCGGGTTTTCCAGCGCCTTGCCCTCGGACGAGGTGTGCAGCAGGTTGGCATC
>CAZPWV010000217.1:0-3991 GCA_964590825.1 uncultured Rhodobacter sp.
AATTCCAAGAAAGGCAAGGGTTTGCGGCTTTGGGCGGCGCAGCACCGGCGGCGCCATCCGGGCCAGAACCGGCAGGCCAAAGCTCAGATCGATCACCGCCACCAGCGCCGCGGGCAGCAGCGCCGAGAGCGCCAGCGCCACCCGCCCCGCTGCCCAAAGCGCCAGCAGCAGGGCAAAATAGGCCCGCGGCAAGTGGCGGGAGGGCGCGGTGAGGAAGATCCCCGCCAGCACCGCACCGCCATAGCCAAAGACCATCTCATGGGCGTGCCAATCGGCGGGCGCCGCGGCACTGGGCAGAAAAGGCCCCAGACCGCGTGCCAGCCACAGCCCCCAAAGCCCCGCCGCCAGCACGGCAAAACCCGCCGCCGCCAGAAAGAAGGCGCGGAAGCCTTCGGAAAACAGCCGGGCGAGGGCGGTTTGCGGTCGGGACGGGGGCAGGGCGGGCATCGGCGGTCCTTTCGCCCTATCCCTGCGCCTCGGGCAGGGGCGCTGCAAGGGGGAGGCTGCACGCAGGCGCGCAACTGTTGAGGAAATGCTTGCAGTGCCGGCATTGCGCAGCGGCGCGGTGATCGGCCAGACACAGCAACTGGCGGCGGTTTTCCACCATCCGCAGGTTCCAGATCTCGTCCAGACTGTCGTGCAAGAGGTTGCCGACCACGAATTCCGGCCCGGTCACGGCGGTGCAGGGAAACACATCGCCGTTGAAATTGATGACCATGATTTCAAAGGGCATCCGGCAGACGTTGCAGGTCTTTGGCAGCCGCGGGTCCAGACGGAACTTTCCCAACCCGCGATTGGCCCGGCCGCGCCAGAGCCGCGCAATCGACTCGGGCTGGGCAAACAGGCCCGGCCGGGTCTTGAGCAGCTGCGTCTGGAAGTCCGGCGGGCAGGAAAGCTGCTTGAACCAGATCTCCACGCCGATCTGTCTGGCCCGCTGACGCGCGGCATCCACCTCGCCCTCGTTCCAGCGGTTGGGGTAAAAGGCCCAGATCAGATGGGGCGTTTCCGACCCCAGACGCTTTTTGGTTTTTACAATGTTTTCAAGGTTTTCCAGCGCCTTGTTCAGATCTCCGTTGCGGCGGTAGGCGGCATAGGCCGGTTGGGTGATGCCGTCGATCGAGACGATCAGCGAGGTCAGCCCCGAGCGCACGATGCGCTCCAGCTCGGCGGTGTCGAAGCTGCGCACGGTCAGGTTCGAGCTGATCTGCGTCTCGATCCCGGCCGCGGCAATGGTTTCGACAAAGTCGAGCAGATGCGGATGCATGAAGGGCTCGCCCCAGTTGAACAACTGCATCACTTCGGCATGGGGGCGGATCTTGGCAAAGATCACCTCGAAGGAATCGCGGCTCAGATAGCCGCGTTGGGCCATGGCAATGGCGCCGTTGCCGGTGGGGCAATAGGGGCATTTGAGGTTGCAATGCGCGGTAATCTCGAGGTTGTAAAACTGCGGCAGCGGCGCAAAGACGACATTGGTATCCATGAAAGCCGATCCAGATTGGTGGCACGATGAAACGCGGCAGTCCGGGCGCAGACTGCCAGGCCCCGCCTGAGGCGGAGGATGACGCCAGAAGGACGCGCAGGCAAGAGGCCGACAGGCAAGAGGGGCAGGGGCGACTGCGGGCGGCTGGGGCTGCGGACAAGGATGCCGAGGACAAGAATGCCGGGGGGCCGGGGGCCGAGGCGAGGGCAAGCTTGCATTTGTCGCGCCGCCCCGGCAAGAGCGGGGCAACTCATCCGCCCCGGCAGAACGGGGCAATCACCGCGCTGCCTGCCCGTCTGCCCGCCAACCGCCACCCGCTGCCACCCGCCCGCCACCCGACCCCAGATGTGACCCACCCCGCCATGCCCGCCCCGCAGCCTGACACCCGTCCAAACCCGGCCCGGCCCAACCCACTTGTGCACGGTCCGGCGGCGGCCAAACCCCGGCTGGTGGGGCTGGATCTGCTCAAGCTGGTGCTGGCGCTTTTGGTGGTGACGATCCACGCCAACCCGTTTCGCGGCGTCAATGACACGGCGCTGTGGCTGCTGGGCAATGGGCTTGCGCGGGTGGCCGTGCCGACGTTTTTCGTTGTGGCGGGGTATCATTTCCGCCCCGAGGTGGCCGGGCGTTCGGCGCGGCTGATCGGGCGGTATCTGTGGCTGCATTTGCTGTGGCTGACGCTTTATCTGCCGCTGTGGTGGCCGGCGGTGGCCAGGGGCGGGGTGGTGCAATATCTGCAATTCTGGCTTTATGGCTATTGGCAGTTGTGGTTCCTGATCGGGCTGGCGATTGCGGTGGCGATGACGCAGGCGGTCTGGCGGCGCCCGTCCGGGGTCATCTTTGGTCTGGCGCTGACGGCGCTGCTGGCCGGTTTCGCGCTGCAAACGGCGATCGGCTGGGGCTATCTGCCGCGTGGCTTCTGGCCGGATGCGCGCAACGGGGTGTTGCTGGGCTTTCCGATGTTCGCGCTTGGCTATCTGGTGCGGCGCGAACATCTGGCCGCGCGGCTGCGCCCGGCGCTGGTGTTTCGGGCTGCGGTGCTGGGGCTTCTGGCGGTGGTGGGGGAATCGGTGCTGATGCGCGAGATCTCGCCCTCGGCCCGGCAGATGGCGCCCGAGACCCTGCTGAGCGCCGCCCTTGCCGGACCGGCATTGCTGCTGTCCGCGCTGCACGCGCCGCCCTTGCCCGGCTGGCTGGCGCGGCTGCGGCTGGGCACGCTGTCGGCGGGGATCTATTTCATCCACGTCGGTTTTGTGATCGTGCTGTCGCGTTACTTCGATCTGCCGCGGGTGCTGGTTTTTCTGATCGCGGTGGCGGGGGCGGGGGCGGTGACCGCGCTTATGATCTGGTTGCGGCTGGACCGGCGGCTCTTTTAGCGCGGCGCCAGCCCCGCCGCTGCCGCCCGCCCGGCCAGACCGACCCCGGCCACCAAAGCGGCAATCGTCTGAAGCTGGTCGGTCAGCGGGTTGGACCGGCGCCAGACCAGCCCGATGGTGCGGCTGGCTCCGGGGGGCGGCAGCCGCGCCAGCGACACCTGCGCCGAGCGGGTCTCGATCGGCAAGGCCATTTCCGGCACCAGCGTGACGCCGATGCCCGCCCCCACCATCTGCACCAGCGTCGCCAGCGACGAGCCTTCCATCAGGTCGCGCGGCGCGGTGGCTCCGGCCTTGCAAAAGGCCAGCGCCTGATCGCGGAAGCAATGCCCCTCCTCGAGCAGCAAAAGCCGCATCTCGCCCAGCATCGCCGCCGAAGGCACCGGCTTTTCCGCATCGGCGCGCGGGCGCACCAGCACGAAGTCCTCGGCAAAGAGCGGCGCTTCGTGCAGCCCCGGCTCGGAGACCGGCAGCGCCACGATGGCGGCATCCAGCCGCGCCTCGAGCAGGTCTGCAATCAGCCGCCCCGTCACTGCCTCGCGCGGGTGCAGATCGAGGCCGGGAAAGCGCCGCGCCAGCTCCGCCGCCACCGCCGGCAACAGATAGGGCGCCACCGTGGGAATGACCCCCAGCCGCAGCCGCCCGGTCAGCGGTCCCTGCGCGGCACGGGCCAGATCTTCCAGCTCATCGACCCCGCGCAGGATCGTGCGGACCCGGTCGGCAAAGGCCTCGCCCAGACCGGTCAGCCGGATCTGCCGTGCCCCGCGCTCGACCAGCGGCGCCCCGACAAGCGCCTCCATCTCCTTGATCTGCATCGAAAGCGCGGGCTGCGAAATCGCGCAATCCTCGGCGGCGCGGCCAAAATGGCCCAGCCGCGCCAGCGCGTCAAAATAGCGAAGCTGTTTCATCGAGAGTGCAAGCATAAGAATATCTTATCGTATAGTTCAGAAAATGTAATTATACTTTATCAAATTCGGCCGCTAGCCTGATGCGAGTGGTGCGGCCTGGCCGCGCCTTTGGCAGGATTTTGGCGGATTTGGAGGACCGATGAACAGAGATGATGGCAAAAGCACCGGCAAATGCCCGGTGATGCACGGCGGCGCCACTGCGATGGGGGCCGACAACATGCATTGGTGGC
>CAZPWV010000217.1:4001-4259 GCA_964590825.1 uncultured Rhodobacter sp.
GATCCAGCAGATCACAGACGCCGTCTACCAGTCTGGCTGGACGGGAGAGTGCGTGACGTTCTAGGAGACGGCTCCCCCGCGGCAGTGTCCTCAGGGCTGGCCTGAGGGCACTGCCCAATGCGCTCAACCTCGACATTCTGCATCAGCATGACACGAAAACCAATCCGCTCAAGGGGTTCAGCTATCGTGAGGCGGTGAAAAGCCTGGATTTCGCGGCGATCAAGGCCGATGTTCACGCGCTGATGACCGAAAGCCAGG
>CAZPWV010000218.1:0-1175 GCA_964590825.1 uncultured Rhodobacter sp.
AGCCTTCTTCGGCGCTCGCACTATCAGCGGTGCGGCCCTTGCGGATGTCGTTGATGGCGGTGTTGAGCTTTTGCGCGCTGACCGCCCCGGCATCCAGCGCGTCTTTTGCCTTTGTGTTCACCATGGCCAGCGCCATCAGCATCCGCTCCACCGGAACGAAACTGTCACCCGCCTTTTTCGCCAGCTTCTCGGCCTCGTCGAGCACCCGCACCAGGCTTTGCTCGACATAAACCTGCCCCTCGCCACCGGTGACCCTGGGCAGCTTGGAAACGGCAAGATCGACCGCCTCCTGCACCCTTTTGGGTTCGCCCCCGGCCCGTTGGATGAGATTGGCGGAAAGCCCCTGATCGTCATCCATCAGCGCTTTGAGCAGGTGTTCGGGCAAGACGCGCTGATGGGTTTCGCGCATCGCGATGGTCTGCGCTGCCTGAAGGAAACCACGCGACCGTTCCGTGAACTTTTCCATGTTCATCGGGCATCTCCTTTTTTCAAGCCCCCGGCTTTGCGGCGCCCGTCATGGCACGCCCCGGCTCCGGGCCTTGCAACAGAGGTGGTTTTTGCGGCGCGGGGGTTCAAGGGGGCGGCGGGTGACGGGCGCAAATTTCTGCCGCGAGCGGGGCTGTGATGTGAAAACCGGGGGATGCGAAAGGGTTTGGAAAGGGTTGCGGCGTATGCTGAGCCTGGCTTTTCAAGGGGGTTTCATGCACCACACCTCTGCCTTGCGGATCGTTCAGCTTGTCTATGATGCGCTCAATCGCCGGTTCGAGGCGGTGGTCGAGTTTTTTACCCCCGGTTGCCCGGTGCCGCTGCGGGTGCCGGTGCGGGTGGCGGCGCGCCCGGATATGGAGCATGGGCGGCTGGTGCAGGTGCTGACCCGCGAGGCGGTGCGCCGTGGCACTGGCCGGATCTGACGGCGCCCTGCGCCGGGCAGGTTGAAACCGGCCCCGAAGCCGGAGGCCAGAACCGGACATCCCGGAACCGGACATCCCGGAACCGGACACCAAAGCCGGATGCCAAAACCCGGCCCCTGGCCGAGCCTCTGGGCCGAGCCTCTGACCCGGCCTCCGGGCCGGGGGGCTGCCCCGGTCCTGCGGGGCGGTTTTTCTTGACCGCTTGCGGGATCGGGGGCACAAGGCAGCCGTTTGCCGAACTTCGGCCTTTGCCCCGAAAGCGAG
>CAZPWV010000218.1:1185-2201 GCA_964590825.1 uncultured Rhodobacter sp.
TGTCTCAGCCCGTCTCTTCCGCCCATGCCGCCCAGCCGGATCACCTGCCGGCCGATGACCGCCTGATCGTGGCGCTTGATGTGCCCCATGCCGTTGCCGGGCTGGACCTGGCAAACCGGTTGGGCAGCAGCGTTTCGTTCTACAAGATCGGGCTGGGGATGCTGACCGGCGGCGGGCTGGCGTTGGCCAATGAGTTGAAGGACGCGCATGGCAAGAAGATTTTTCTCGACATGAAGCTGTTCGACATCGGCGCCACGGTCGAGGCGGCGGTGCGGGGGCTGGCGCAGTTCGACCTCGATTTCCTGACCGTGCACGGCGATCCTTATGTGGTGCGGGCGGCAAAACAGGGGGCCGCGGGCAAGCCCCTGAAGATTCTGGCGGTGACCATTCTCACCTCGCTTGACCGGGCCGATCTGGACGGCGCGCTGATCCGCGCGGGGGATCTGGCCGATCTGGTGGTCGAGCGGGCGGGTCGGGCCTTTGATGCGGGGGCCGATGGGGTGATTGCCAGCCCGCGCGAGGCAGCACTGATCCGCGCCTTGCCCGAAGCGAAGGGCAAGCTGATCGTCACCCCCGGCGTGCGGCCGATGGGCGCGGCGCTGGGCGACCAGAAACGGGTGGAAACACCGGCGGCGGCGCTGGCGGCGGGGGCCGATCATCTGGTGGTTGGGCGGCCGATCTGGCAGGCAGAAGATCCGCAGGCGGCGGCACAGGCAATCTTGCGCGAAATCGCGGCGCTTTGAAAAAACGGCGGCCCCGAAGGGCCGCCGCTCACACGCGCTTCCTGTGACGCGTTGAAGCAGAGCCGCGCGGCAAGTGCAAATCAGTTTTCGTTGATGTCACGGTCCCAGATCCGGCTTTGGCCGGGGCGCACCCCCATGATTCGCCGCGCCGCCAACCATGTGACCAGCGCCGCCAGTGCCAGCACCAACAGCATCAGCGGCAGCGATCCGCCCAGCACCCCCAGCCAGATCAGCCCGCCCACCAACACCGCACCCACCGCGAAACCGGCCAGG
>CAZPWV010000218.1:2211-4231 GCA_964590825.1 uncultured Rhodobacter sp.
CATTTCAAGGGCGCCCATCACCGCGCCCGCGACGACCCAGACCCAGGCCAGTTGCCACCACATCACGGCTTTCCTTTCAGCAGTTTGAAGGCCTCGCCAAAGGCATCGAGCGCGGCGGTGGGCAGAAAGATGGTCTGCTTTCCCTCGCCCTTGGCCACTTCGGCCAGCGCCTCGACTTGTTTCAATGCGACCTGATATTGCGCCGCCTCGATGCCGTTTTTCGCAATCGCCTCGGCAATCACCGTGGTGGCGAAGGCCTCGGCTTCGGCGGTGATGCGTTTTGCCTTGGCCTGCTGTTCGGCGGCATAAAGCTCGCCCTCGGCCGAAAGCTCGACCGCACGTTTGCGCCCCTCGGCCTCGGTCACCAGCGCGCGGCGGGCCCGTTCGGAGTTGAGCTGTTGCAGCATGGCGGCACGGGTGGCCTCGTCCAGCGTGACATCGAGCACCTCGGTCCGGGTCACCTCGATGCCCCATTCATCGACCATGCTGGCAAGGTTGTCGCGGATCGTCAAAATCAGGCTGGCCCGGTTCGACTGCACCTGATCGAGCTCCATCTTGCCGATCTCGGCGCGGACAATCCCGGTGACGGTGGTGGCAATCGCGCCATCGACATCGCGGATGCGGTAAACCGTCTTTTCCGGCTCGGTGACGCGGTAGAACACCGAGGTATCGACCTGCACCAGCACGTTGTCGGCGGTAATGGCGTCTTGCCGGGTGGTGGGCAATTGCCGCTCCAGCACCGAGACCTTGTGCGCCACGCGGTCGAGGAAGGGCACGATGAAGTTGATGCCCGGCCCCAGCACCGCCCGCAGCCGGCCAAAGCGCTCAACCACATGTTTTTCGGATTGCGGCACGATGCGCACGCCAAGGAAAATGGCAAGGATCACAAAGCCGGCCAGCGCCAGCATCACCGCGTTGCCGCCCAGAAAATCATTGGGGTTCATGACCATACTCCCGTCCATGTCTGCGCCCAATATGGGCACCTCCGCGGCTTTGTGGAAGGGTCAGTTTTGCGGCAGGAATTTCAGCCCCACCAATGTGGCGACGGCCAGCACCGCCCAGCCGCCGGGGCGCGACAAAAGCCAGATCGCAACCGCCAGCGCCGCCATTGCCAGTCGCGTGGTGGCCATGCCCGCAAAGCCGAAGACCAGCCCCCACATTCAGCGACGCGGCCCGTACTGCTGCCACAGCCAGATCAGCGCGAGGGCGCCCAGAACCGCCCCGACGAAACCCGCCATGAAGCCCATGACCGACACAAGAAAGCGCAGCGTGAAACCGCCGATGAGGGCGCCGAACACGCCAATGGCAACCGTGGTGGGAATGTCGGTGTCGATCTTCATCAGCCGCGTGGCCAGAAAGCCTGCGGCAATGCCGACGATGATAAGCGAGATGATGGGCATGGGGCCTCCGTTCGGCCCAATATGGGGGTTGGGCCGGGCAAAGAAAAGTCCCCGGCGGCAGGCCGGGGAGCCGCGCCGAAAAGATCCGGCGTCGCGGAACCAATCGCGCGCTGCGGCTATTGCAGATCGGCGAAAGCCTGGCCCAGCCGCTCGGCCGCCTCGATGACGCGTGCGCGGGGCGTGGCCAGGTTGAAACGCAAGAAGGCCTCGCCGCCCAGCCCGAAGGTGACACCGTGATTGGCGGCGATCCTTGCGCCTTTTTCAACGCGGGCGATGAATTCTTCGGTGGCCATGCCGGTGCCGGAAAAATCGACCCAGGCCAGATAGGTGGCCTCGAGCGCCATCGAGCGCAGGCCCGGAATGGCATTCACCCGCGCATCGAACAGGCGGCGGTTCTCGTTCACATAGGCGATCAGCGCATCAAGCCAGGCCGCGCCTTCGGGGGAATAGGCCGCGGTGGCCATGGTCAGGCCAAAGCTGTTGGGCGAAATGCCCATGGCGTTCATCCGTGCGGCAAATTTTGCCCGCAGATCGGGGTTGGCGATGATGACATTGCCGGCATGGGTTCCGGCGATGTTGAAGGTCTTGGTGGTGGCGGTCATCATCACCAGCCGGTCCTC
>CAZPWV010000219.1:0-4190 GCA_964590825.1 uncultured Rhodobacter sp.
AACGAGGTCGAGGTGACGCATGTGGTGGTGCCCAAGCCGGGCGACAAATACCTGCTGGCCTCCTCCGATGGCGACGGGTTCGTGGTGCCGGGCGAAGAGCTTGTGGCGCAGACGCGGGCCGGCAAACAGGTGCTGAACATGGCCGATGGCGCGCATACGCAGGTTTGCCGTCTGGCGCTGGGCGATGCGGTGGCCTGTGTGGGCGAGAACCGCAAGCTGCTGATCTTCATGCGCGACGAATTGCCGGAAATGGCACGCGGCAAGGGGGTCAGGTTGCAGAAGTTCAAGGATGGCGGGCTGAGCGATGCCATCACCTTCCACCGCGCCGAAGGGCTGAGCTGGAAGGATCCGGCGGGGCGCACCCGTCTGGAAACCGACCTTTCCGAATGGCTGGCCAAACGCGCCTCTGCGGGCCGGATGGCGCCGCGCGGCTTTCCGCGGGACAACCGCTTTACCTGAGCCGTGCCGGGGCCAAGGGGCGGCGTCGGCAACGGGCGGGGTCAGAAATCGATGGCGATGCCCTTTTTCTCCCAATCGCCAAAGCGCACCGGCTCGGGCCCGTCGCGGCCGCCCAGTTCGGCGGGCAGCGCCGCAGGCTTGGCGGCACGGCGCCGTTCTTCGGCCTCGGCAAGCGCACGCTGAGCCGCCGGTGGCAGGTCTTTGCGGGGGTCGTCGCTCATCGGGGTCTCCGCTTTCGATTTCGGACTGCGCCTGATATAGGCCGGGCACCGACCGGGAACAAGCGAAGGCCCGAAAATAGCGACGGCCCGGAAAAAGCGAAGGCCCAGAAAACAACGAAGGAACGCCGCATGAAAAGCCCCGACCCTGCCCGCCGTGCCGCTTTGGCGCTGCTTGTCGGGGTGACCGAAGAGGGCCAGACCCTGTCCGAACAGGTCGGGCTGCTGGAGCCGCTGCCCCCCGCCGAGCGCGCAAGGGCGCAGCGTCTGGCGCTGGTCACGCTGCGCAATCTGCCGCGCGCCGATGCCATGGTGAAACCGCATCTGCGCAAGGCCCCCCCCGCTGATATCCGGGCGCTCTTGCGCCTTGCCACGGTCGAGCTCTGCGCCCTGGGCGCGCCGCCGCATGGGGTGGTCAATGCGGCGGTCGTGCTGGCACAATCGGCCGGGCCGCGCGGTGCAAGCTTTTCCGGGCTCGTCAATGCCGTGCTGCGCAAAGTGGCCGAAGACCTGCCGCGCTGGGCGCGTCTCGACCCACCGGCGCTGCCCGGCTGGCTGCGCGGGCGGCTGATGTCGGCCTATGGCAAGGCCGCCACGATGCGGATCGAGGCGGCGCATCTGGCGGGCGCCGCCATCGACCTGAGTCTGCGCGGCACGCCCGAGCCCTGGGCCGGGCTACTGGGGGCCGAACTGCTTCCCACCGGGTCGCTGCGCCTGCCGCCGGGAGGGCATCTGACCGATCTTCCCGGCTATGCCGAAGGCGACTGGTGGGTGCAAGATGCCGCCGCCGCACTGGCTGCACGGCTGGTGAACGCGCAACCGGGCGAGCAGGTGCTCGACCTTTGCGCCGCGCCGGGGGGCAAGACGCTGCAACTGGCGGCCAGCGGGGCAAGGGTGACCGCGCTCGACAGTTCCGAGACGCGGATGGAACGGCTGCACGAAAACCTTTCGCGCTGCCGGTTGTCGGCCGAAACACGGGTGGCCGATGCGCTGCACTGGGAACCGGAGCAGCCGTTTGACGCCATCTTGCTGGATGCACCCTGCTCGGCGACCGGCACGATCCGCCGCCACCCCGATCTGCCGTTCGTCAAGGATCCCGCCAGCCTCAAGGCGCTGATTGCGCTGCAATCCGCCCTGCTGGACCGCGCCTTGGGCTGGCTGAAGCCGGGGGGGCGGCTGGTCTATTGCACCTGCTCGCTGCTGCCCGAAGAGGGCGAGACGCAGGTTGCCGCAGCGCTTGCACGCCACCAGGGTCTGCGAATCGTGGCGCCAGACCTGCCGGGGCAGAACCCCGAATGGCTGACCCCGCAAGGCGCGCTGCGGCTGCGCCCCGATTTCTGGCCCGAGCGTGGCGGCATGGACGGGTTCTTCATCGCCCGGCTGCAGTTTGACGGCTGAAATCGGCGGTGACAGCGCAAAGGGGCGGCACTATGGTGCGCGCAATTTCGGGCAAGGGTTTGGTGGGCACGGTTTGATGGCTGCAGGCAGCGGAAAATCGGCGCAAGGCGCAGCGAACGGCGTGGCCCGTGGGCGGCTGACGGCGGCGCTGGACCGTCTGGCGGCGCTGCGTGCGGCCAAGGCCCGCCCCGCCAGCGGTTTCGTCAGCCATCCCGAACCGCGCAGCATCGGCTCTTATGCGCGCGGGCGGCAACTGATCGCGGGAAATTTCCTGTTTGCCGGGTTTTTGATCGAAGGGCCTGGCCTGTCGATCTGGGATCTCCCGATGCCCGACCCCGGCTTTGAAGACGCCTTGCAAGGCTGTGTCTGGCTGGATGATCTGGCCGCCGTCGGCGACCGCAACGCCCGCGACCGGGCCCAGGCCTGGGTATTCGACTGGATCGCCCGTTTCGCCGGCGGCAAGGGTCCGGGCTGGACCCCGGACCTGACCGGGCGGCGGCTGATCCGGTTGATAAACCACGCGCTTTTGTTGCTGAGCGGACGCAACAAGACCGAGGCAGAGGCCTTCTTTCGCACGCTGGGGCAACAGACGCTGTTTCTGGCGCGGCGCTGGAAATCGGCCAGCCCCGGACTGCCCCGGTTCGAGGCGCTGACCGGGCTGATCTATGCCGGGCTGGCACTGACCGGCATGGAAGATCACGTTCCCGCCGCTGCCGAGGCGCTGGCGGCCGAATGCAGCACGCAGATCGGTGCGCAGGGCGGCATTCCCACCCGCAACCCCGAAGAGCTGCTCGAGGTGTTCACCCTGCTGATCTGGGCAGCCGAAGCGTTGGCCGAGGCGGGGCGCAGCCCGGCTCCGGCACATCTGGCGGCGATTGCCCGCATTGCCCCCACGCTGCGGATGCTGCGTCATGCCGATGGCGGTCTGGCGCGGTTTCATGGCGGCGGGCGGGGCATCGAGGGGCGCCTTGATGCGGCGCTTGCGGCTGCGGGTTTGCGGCAAAGTCCGACCGAGGGTCTGGCGATGGGTTTTGCCCGGCTTCATGCCGGCCGCACCAGCCTGATCGTCGATGCCGCCGCCCCACCGCAGGGCCCCGCCTCGGCCAATGCCCATGCCTCGACGCTGGCGTTCGAGCTGACCTCGGGCCGGCGTCCGCTGATCGCCAACTGCGGCTCGGGGGCGATGTTTGGCCCCGAATGGCACCGCGCCGGCCGCGCCACCCCCAGCCATTCGACCCTGGCGCTGGAAGGCTATTCGAGTTCCCGGCTGGGCCCGGCCCAGCGCAGCGGCCGGGCAACGCGCAGTTGGCTGGACGAAACCCCCCGCGAAGTCTGGATGCGCAGCGAATCCGACCCCGCCCGCCATGCGCTTTTCGGCCATGACGGCTATCTGGCCACCCACGGCCTGAGCCATATCCGCGCGCTGGACCTCAGCCCCGATGGCGCCACCCTGCGCGGCGAAGACACGCTGGGCGCGATGACCGGCCTTGACCGCAAGCGCTTCGAGCAGGTGCTCGAGGGGCGCGGCCTGCGCCCGATCCCGTTCCAGATCCGCTTTCATCTGCACCCCGATGTGGATGCCACGCTCGACATGGGCGGCTGGGCAGTGTCGATGGCGCTGAAATCGGGGGAAATCTGGGTGTTCCGCTTTGACGGGCCGGTGGAACTGTCGCTAGATGCTTCGGTCTATCTGGAAAAGGGCCGCCTGCGCCCCCGTGCGGCGCGGCAAATCGTGCTTTCGGGCAGCTTGCTGGAACCGGCGCTGCAAATCGGCTGGACCTTGGCGAAAGCACAAGATACCCCCGCCGCCATCCGCGACCCCGACCCGCAACCCGCCACCGCCCGCGATTCCGGCCTCTGCGCATAAGGACTGCCCGCCATGACCCGACCCGTTCCCCTCACCCGTGCCCTCCTGTCGGTTTCCGACAAGACCGGCCTGATCGATTTTTCCCGCTCGCTGGCCGCGCGGGGGGTGGAGTTGCTCTCCACCGGCGGCACCGCCAAGACCCTGCGCGAGGCGGGGCTGAGCGTGCGCGACGTCTCCGAGGTGACCGGCTTTCCCGAGATGATGGACGGGCGGGTGAAAACGCTGCATCCGCGCGTGCATGGGGGCTT
>CAZPWV010000220.1:0-4178 GCA_964590825.1 uncultured Rhodobacter sp.
GCACCCTGACCGAGACGCTGGACGCTGTCCGCATGGCCGACCGCGCGCGCTATACCAGCGTGATGTCGCACCGCTCGGGTGAGACGGAAGACGCCACCATCGCCGATCTGGCGGTGGCCACCAACTGCGGCCAGATCAAGACCGGCTCGCTTGCGCGCTCGGACCGGCTGGCGAAATACAACCAGTTGATCCGCATCGAGGAAATGCTGGGCGAAACCGCCGAATACATGGGCCGCGGCATTCTTCGGAGCTGAGCCGTTTCCAAAGTGACGAAATATCCCCGCCGGCGGCCCCCGCCCCCGGCGGGGCTTCTTTTGGTGCTTACCAGGAGCCGCGCTTGAACCCGCCCGAAAGCGCGCTCAGCCAGCTTGCGGGGGGCAGGCTCAGCACGGCGGCCATTGCCAGCAGCCCGACCACCGCAAGCGCCAGCCCCAATTCACGGCGGTGGCACAGCGTATGGGCGGCGGCGGACCAGAGCAGATTGGTTATCACCGGCCAGTGCAGCCAGATGTGCCACCCCGCCGCACCGATGAAGGCCACGCCCAGCGTGAGGTGCAGGCTTTCCCATTGCGCCCGCCCCAGCCAGAACAGGCTCCAGTCGGTATCGGCGGCAATCCGCCCCGAGGGGGCGAATGCCACCACAAGGCCCGAGAGGGCGAGCAGCCCAAAGATCAGCCCGGCCAGAAACACCGCAGCGGCGCGGTTTGAGAAAGGCGCCGCCTTGCGCGCGGCGGGCGTTGGGCAGGGATCGGTTCGAGAGGTTGTCATGGCATCCTCCTGTCGTTCCAAGTGTAACGCGAATCTAGCACATTTCCGTCGCCCAGGCCGTGACGCGCGTCAAATGCCCGATCATTCGGGCTGGCTGACCCTGCCCCCGCCGACCAGCGCCGCCACCCCCGTGGTCGAGGGGCCGGAGGTGGGCAGACCGCGCGCCACGCGCAGCGCCAGATAGGCAAAGGCCTGCGCCTCCAGCATGTCGCCGTCCAGCCCCAGATCTTCGATCGGCGCCACCGCACAGGGCAGACGCTCGGCCAGTTCGGTCATCAAGGCGGCATTGAGCCGCCCGCCGCCGGACACATAAAGCGCTGCGGGCGGGGCGGGAAAATGCGCAAAGCCCTGCGCCACGGCAGCGGCGGCACAGGCCGTCAGCGTGGCGGCGGCATCGGCATCTTCGAGCCCGTCCACGAACTGCAGGGTGTCTTGAAAATCATTCCGGTCCAAAGACTTGGGAGGGATCTTCCAGAAATACGGATGCTCAAGGAACCGCGTCACCAGTGCCGCGCTGGCGCGGCCCGACAAGGCCATCTCGCCCCCCAGATCGGTTTCGACGCCCCGCCGCTCCTGCATCAGGTCATTGATCGGCGCATTGGCGGGGCCGGTGTCGAAGGCCAGAACCGCGCCCTCGGCCTCGGGCCGGGCAAAGGCCGGATCGACCCAGGTCACATTGCCCACGCCCCCCAGGTTGAGAAAGGCCACCGGCGCCGTCAAACCGGCCCATTTCGCGCAGGCAAAATGGAAAAACGGAACCAGAGGCGCCCCCTGCCCGCCCAGTTCCACATCGCTCGAGCGGAAATCCCAGACCACGGGACGGCCCAGCACCTCGGCCAGCACCGCGCCATTGCCTGCCTGATGCGTGCGCCGAACCCCCTGCGCCCCGGCCGGATCATGCGCCAGGGTCTGGCCGTGAAACCCGATGAGAGCGACCTCGGGAAACTCGGCGACAAGGGGGGCAAGCAATTCGGCATGGGCGGTTTCGACCACCTCGGCGGCCTCGGCCACGCCCTCCTGCCCCGGCCATTTGCCCAAAGCGGCAAAGATCGTGCCGCGTTCCTGCGCCGTATAGGGGCGGTAGGCGCTGGCCCCGAAACCGAAGATCGCAACCCCGTCACTGAGCAGCATGGCCGCATCGACCCCGTCAAGCGCGGTGCCCGACATCGTTCCCAAAGCCCAGACCGCCTGTGCCTTCATCATGGCTTCCCCTCTGGTTGACCCGCCGATATATGCATGCAGGCAAGAGAGGAACAAGCACGATGACCTATCACCCCAAATCCGAGTTCATGCGCGTGATGATCGAGCGCGGTTTTCTGGCCGATTGCACCGATTATCAGGGCTTTGACGATGCGCTGTCCAAGGGGGTGGTGCCGGGGTATATCGGCTTTGATGCCACGGCGAAATCGCTGCATGTGGGCTCGCTGATCCAGATCATGATGCTGCGCTGGCTGCAAAAGACCGGCCATCAGCCGATCACGCTGATGGGCGGCGGCACCACCAAGGTGGGCGACCCCAGCTTTCGCGCCGAAGAGCGCCCGTTGCTGACGCCGGCGCAGATCGACGCCAATATCGAGGGCATCAAACAGGTTTTCGCCAAGTATATCGATTACGAAACCGGGCCGAACCCGGCCCTGATGCTCAACAATGCCGAATGGCTCGACGGGCTGAACTACCTTGATTTCCTGCGCGACATTGGCCGGCATTTCTCGGTCAACCGGATGCTGAGCTTTGAATCGGTCAAGTCGCGGCTGGACCGCGAGCAATCGCTCAGCTTTCTCGAATTCAATTACATGATCCTGCAAGCCTATGATTTTCTTGAGCTGAACCGTCGTTACGGCTGTCTGGTGCAGATGGGCGGCTCGGATCAATGGGGCAATATCGTCAACGGGATCGATCTGACGCGGCGGGTGCTGGACCAGGAAATCTACGGTCTCACCTCGCCGCTTCTGACCACCTCGGACGGCAAGAAGATGGGCAAGTCGCAAAACGGCGCGGTCTGGCTGAATGCCGAAATGCTCAGCCCTTACGAATTCTGGCAGTTCTGGCGCAACACCACCGATGCCGATGTGGGGCGGTTTCTCAAGCTTTACACCGAACTGCCGGTGGCCGAATGCACGCGGCTGGGCGCGCTGGCCGGGGCCGAGATCAACGGTGCCAAGATCGTGCTGGCCAATGAGGTGACGCGGCTGTGCCACGGCGCCGAGGCGGCCGTGGCGGCGGAGGCTACGGCGCGCGAGGTGTTCGAGCGCGGCGGCGTGGGCGATGACCTGCCGCGGCTGGCGCTAGGCCGGGAGGAACTGGCGGAGGGGGTTTCGCTGGCGCAACTGGTGCTGCGCGCGGGGCTGGCGAAGACCGGCAAGGATGGCAAGCGGCTGATCGCCGAGGGCGGGCTGCGGGTGAATGACGAGATCTGCGCCGATCCGGGGCGGATGTTCCATGCCGGTGATTTTGCCGAACCGCTGAAGCTGAGCGCCGGCAAGAAACGCCATGCGCTGGTCAGCCTCGGCTGAAGCGGGCCGGGCTGGCGCCCGCATTTGCAGGCGCGGCTGCGGAAATGGCAAAGGGCGCCCGATGCGGGCGCCCTTGGTTATTGGGGATCCCCCAGGGACAGGCTCTGGCGGGGGGCGAGGCAAAGGGGCGGCGCCCCCCACTTGCCGTCATTCGACCGTGGCGGTCACGATGTAATCGGGGCTTTCGACCAGCCCGTTCATCGAGGCGGCGCCTTTCTTGATGGCATCGACCACATCCATTCCGGCCACGACATGGCCGACGATGGTATATTGGCCATCCAGATGCGGCGCCGGTTCGAACATGATGAAGAACTGGCTGTTGGCCGAATCCGGGCTGGCCGAACGAGCCATGCCGACCATGCCACGGGCAAAGGAGCGGTTCGAGAACTCGGCCTTGAGATCAGGATATTTCGAGCCGCCCATCCCCGCCATTGTGGCATCGCCGCCGCGCTTGCCGAATTGCACATCGCCCGTCTGCGCCATGAAGCCCTCGATCACGCGGTGAAAGACCACGTCGTCATAGGCATGTTCATTGGCCAGTTGGGTGATCCGCTCGACATGGCCGGGCGCGACATCGGGCAAAAGGTCGATCACGATCCTGCCCGCGGTGGCACCGCCGATTTCAAGCACCAGATTGGGGCCGGGGCCATCGGGAACGCCCGAGCCATCCTGAGCCTGGGCGGAAACGGCGGCAAGGGTCAGCGCGGTGGCGAGCAAAAGCTTACGCATCGGCGGCCACCTTGACCGAGATCATCCGGTCGGGGCTGGCCGGCGGCTCGCCGCGGGCAATCTTGTCAACGTTTTCCATGCCTTCGATCACCCGGCCATAGACGGTATACTGGCCGTTGAGAAAATGGTTGTCGGCAAAGTTGATGAAGAACTGGCTGTTGGCCGAAT
>CAZPWV010000221.1:0-2114 GCA_964590825.1 uncultured Rhodobacter sp.
CTCAGGCGTCCAGCTGGCGCGACAGGATGGTGGCGAATTCGTCGGCAAAGGCCTCGTAGCCCGAGGTGATCTTGTCGGCATCGGAGGAGAGCTTGTTGTAAAGCACCACCGCCGGAATCGCCGCCACAAGGCCCATGGCCGTGGCCACCAGCGCCTCGGAAATGCCGGGCGCCACCACCGCAAGCGAGGTGTTTTGCGAAATGGCGATTTCCTCGAAAGCCACCTTGATGCCCCAGACGGTGCCGAACAGCCCGACGAAGGGCGCGGTCGAACCCACCGTGGCCAGAAAGCTCAGCCCCGAGTTCAGTGCCTCGCCCTCCTTGGCAATCGCCACATCCATCGAGCGGTCGATGCGGGCCTGCGCCCCGGCGATCAGCTCGCCATCATGGCGGTGGCTGCGCCGCCACTCCAGCATCCCGGCGGCAAAGATGCGCTGGCTGGCGCCATCGGGGGCGGGGCCGATCTGGTCGAAAAGCTCGTCCAGCGGCTCGCCCGACCAAAACGCCCGGTCAAAGGCCTCGGCTTCGGTGCGCGCGGCCCGGAAGGAAATGAATTTGCGGATGATGATCGACCACGACCAGAAACTGGCCACGGTCAGGACGATCATCACAAGTTGCACGGTCAGCGAAGCGCGCAGAAAAAGCGCAAGCAAGGAGAAATCCATCTCCGGTGCCATCGCAAGGGTTTGCTGGTCCATCGGTCACTGCTCTGTTCAGGGCCTCGTTTCGGGCCTCATTGGCAGTGATTCTACGGGAAAATAAGGGGGAACGCCATAACATCTGCGTCATTTCCGCGGCCCCTTGCTGCTTTGCAGCGAATTCAGTGCGGCAAATCGGCAATCTTGCGCCGGAAATCCGCCGGAAGCCGCTGCGCCGCCCCGGCCGCGTTCAGGCAAACCAGCGTGACGGTGGCCGCAAACAACTTGTCCGCATCGCGCCAGACGGCCTGTTCCAGCACCAGCCGCGCCCCGGTTTCACCCAGCAGTTTCGTGCTCACCTGCAGAACGTCATCGTATTTTGCCGGTCGCAGGTAATCGGCCTCGACCCGACGCACGGCAAAGACCAGCCCAAGGTCGCGCTTGAGCGCCGCCTGATCCACGCCCCGCGCCCGCACCCACTCGGCTCGACCCCGCTCGATGAACTTGAGGTAATTGGCATAATAGACGATGCCCGCAAGGTCGGTGTCTTCGTAATAGACCCGGATCGATATCTGATGCGCCATGATAGCCTCCTGCCCCGCGCCCATGGCCTAGCCGCTCGACCGCAGCCGCACAAGCGCTGGAACCGCCGCGTGGAGTGGCCTATGGTCGCGGCGAGACAGGAATTTCGAGCCCGCATGATTGCCCCCGCCCCGCTTCTTCTTTCCGCCTTGCTGCTGGGCCTCGTGCTGATCGGGCTTTCGGTGCTGCGCCGGCCAGAAGCGCGGCTGGTGCAGCGCCTCGTGCTGGGCGCGGTGGGGGTTCTGGGGGCGCTTTATACGCTGACCTTCTTCGGCGCGGTTGCCGGCATTCCGATGATGCTTTTCGCGCTGGCGGGCTATGTTGCCTGCCAGATCGTCGCGGGCATCGAGGGATTTCGGGCACGGGCGGTCGCGGGGCTGATCGCCCTTGGCCTGCTTTTTGCGCCTTTCGCACCGCGCATCGGGCAGGAGGCGCGGCTAATGCACTCCCGCGCCGACTATGCCGCGCTTTGGCAACAGGCGGCGCAACACCCCCTTGCCGCGCAGATCGGCCAATATACCCTCAGCCTGCCCTGGAGCCCGCAGATCCGCGTACATACGTTTTGCCCGCGCCGGTCCCCCACCAGGCCGGGGCAATGCGTGATTGCGGCGCTTGATCCGCAACAGGGGCGGCGCGGGGTCTTGCAAGGCGGTCCGCCGCTGGCCGCGCCGGGCAAGACGGCGCAGCTTGCCGGGCTGGAGCTTGCCGCCACCGACCCGGCGGGGCTGCCGGAGGTGCAGGTCGTGACAAACCTCGAAAGAGGGGCGCACGCCAGCCGCGCCGAGTGGTGCAAGGCCCATCCCGAGGCCGCGGCCAGCGTCTGGTGTCAGGCGCCGCTTGCGCGCAGGGTTCTGCTGCGCCCGCTGCCGCTTCCCCGCGACCTCGCCGGCCATCT
>CAZPWV010000221.1:2124-4090 GCA_964590825.1 uncultured Rhodobacter sp.
GATGCCGGGCTTGCCCCCCTGCCGGCGGATGCCACCGCCACCCCCGCCCGCCTCACCTGCAGCCCCACACGCGATGCAGTTCGTGCCCGCGAGCCCGAGCGGGTGCCGTTCCGGCTTTGCCTCTTGCGGTTTCAGCCGCTGCCGGGGCTTGAGGCACGGGTGGAATTCGACGGCCTGGCCGATGACGCCCTGCGCCCCGCCGCCTTGCAAGTCATGGAACAGCTACCGCCCTATCTGCGCGCCATGCGGCTTCAGCCCTGAGCCGCGAGCCGCGCCGCCAGCCGCAAGGCGTGGCTGGCATCGGTTGCCTTGGCGGGCAGCATCGGGTCATAGGCGGCACGAATGATGGCCGCCACCTGCGGGCGCAGCACCGCCACGCCCTGCACCTGCGCCAGCGCGGACCGCAGCCCAAAGGCACCATCGCCCCACAGCAGGATCATCTGCACCGCAAGATTGAGGGCTATCGTCTCGGCCGGAACCTCGTCGAGCGCCCCATCCATGCGGATGAAGGAAAAACAGGCCCGGATCGCCCCCGCATCGTCGAAACGGAAGCTGCGATACTGGTTCGCCCCGGTATCGTCGAGCCGCGCGACGATTTCCGAAAGCCCGTCGATCATCTGATCGAGATTGGGCACCTCGAGCAGTTCCTGCCAGTCGCGGAAGAAAAAGATCATCAGATTGGCGCCAAGCTCGGCGTCGGTCTCGGCCATTTTCGCATCGGCAAGCACCACCACCGCCTCGATGGCGCCCTTGACCACCGCCAGCGTGGCGCCATCAACGCCAAACACCACCGGCACGATGGGCCGCCCCCAGCGCGCGAAACGGTAGCTGCCATCGGCACGGCTGAACAGCGCGGCAATCTCTTCGGCCCCGGACACTGCGGCCCCGGATACTGGGGCCCCGGATACTGGGGCCCCGGACATCTGGCTTGGTTCGGTCATTCTTGGCTCTCCTTGCCCCCAGCCTAAGCCAAGCCGAGGGCGAGGCAAAGGGGGCAAGGCCCCCGCACCCCGGCGGAGGCTCCCCCGAGGTATTTTGCGCAAGATGAACCCCGTCTCCTTTTCATCTTGCCTCAAATACCTCGGGGGGCAAGGGGGGCGGCGCCCCCCTTTCCACGCTTGCCGCCTGCGCGCCCCTTGCCTATAACGCGGCCATGACCCGGTATGCTCCCCTCCACCGAATTAGCCGCCCGGCGCTCTGACGCGTCAGGGTTGCCGGGGACTGTGAGCCGCTTTCTGGGCGCCTGGCGCCCCTCCCTGACAGGACCAATTCCATGAGCGCCGAGACGCCCAAAACCGCCCCCGATTACCGCACGACCGTGTTTTTGCCGGAAACCGAATTTCCCATGCGCGCGGGCCTTCCCGCACGCGAACCCGAGTGGCTGGCCCGCTGGGAACGGCTGGGGGTCTATGACCGGCTGCGCGAAAAGCAAGGCCGCCCCCCCTTCGTGCTGCACGACGGCCCGCCCTATGCCAACGGCCATCTGCACATCGGCCATGCGCTGAACAAGATCCTCAAGGATTTCATCGTCCGCTCGCGGCAGATGATGGGCTTTGACGCCCGCTATGTGCCCGGCTGGGATTGCCACGGCCTGCCGATCGAATGGAAGATCGAAGAGCAATACCGCGCCAAGGGCCTGAACAAGGACGATGTCGATACCGTCGCCTTCCGGCAGGAATGCCGCCGTTTCGCCGAAGGCTGGATCGACATCCAGCGCGAGGAATTCAAACGCCTCGGCGTGACCGGCAAATGGGAAAAGCCCTATCTGACGATGGATTATCACGCCGAGGCCGTGATCGCCGACGAGTTCATGAAACTTCTGATGAACGGCTCGCTCTATCAGGGCTCGAAGCCGGTGATGTGGTCGCCGGTCGAGAAGACCGCGCTGGCCGAGGCGGAGGTGGAATACCACGACCATACCTCGCATATGATCTGGGTGAGGTTTAAGGTTCTGGGATCGACTTGG
>CAZPWV010000222.1:0-2852 GCA_964590825.1 uncultured Rhodobacter sp.
CGCCCGCGCCACAATAAAGTTGCCCGCCCAGAACAGCGGCGGCAAAGCCAGCACCGCCCAAAGCCTCCAGCCGCCCGATTTCTCCACGCCCCGCCCCTTTTGCCCAGTGTCCTTGCCCGATCCTGTCCGGCCCGCCCGATCTGAACCCAAAGCGCGGCGGCGGCAAGAGCCGGACGAAGGCAAGGCAGAAAGGGGGCGCCGCCCCCTCTGGCCTTGCGGCCATTCACCCCCGGGATATTTGCGCCAGCTCGAAACATCCGCGTTCGATCTGGTCCAAGTATCCTGGGGGGTGCGGGGGGCAAGGCCCCCCGCCCTCAGCCCACCAGCCGTTGCACCAGCCGCGCCAGCCGCGCGCTCAGCCCCGTATAGGGCGGCATCAAGAGGGCAAGCGACGAGAACCGGTCCTCCAGCACCGGCTTTTCATGGCTGAAGGCGCGAAACCCCCAGACCCCATGCGCCGCCCCAAGCCCCGAATTGCCCACCCCGCCAAAGGGCAGGTTGTGGTGCAGGAAATGCGCCAGCGTCACATTGATCCCCAGCGCCCCCGAAGTGGTGGCCCGCGCCACCCGCTCTTTCAGCGCCCCGTCGCGGGTGAACAGGTAAAGCGCCAGCGGCTTTTCGCCCGCCTCGATGCGCGCAAGCACCGCATCCAGGCGGTCAAAACCCAGCACCGGCAGAACCGGGCCAAAGATTTCTTCGCGCATCAGCGCACTGTCTTCGGCCGTCTTCACCAGCACCGTCGGCGCCATATACCGCGCCTCGGCCTCGCTTTCGCCACCGGTCAGCAGTTCGGCGCCCCCCGCCAGCGCCTCATCGAGCATTGCCTTCAGCCGGGCGAAATGCTTCGCCCCGATGATCCGCGCGAAACTGCGCGAGGCCTGCGGCGCGGGCCCATACATCCGCCCGATCTCGGCCTTGAGCGCGGCGGTGAAGGCCGCCTCCACCTCGCGCGCCACAAACACATGGTCGGGCGCAATGCAGGTTTGCCCGGCATTGGAAAACTTGCCCCAGGCCACCATCCGCGCGGCGCGGCGGATATCGGCGTCCGCCGCCACGATCACCGGCGACTTGCCGCCAAGTTCCAGCGTGACCGAGGCCAGCGTTTTCGCCGCCGCCGCCATCACCACCCGCCCCACCGCAGGCGAGCCGGTAAAGAAGATATGCTCGAACGGCAGCGCCAAAAGCTCGGTTGCGGTGTCAACCCCGCCCTCCACCACCGCCACCAGCGTATCGGGCAGCGCCGCCGCCACGATCTTGCCGATCACCGCCGAGGTGGCCGGCGCCAGTTCCGAAGGCTTCACCACTGCCGCATTGCCGGCCGCCAGCGCCGAAACGAGCGGGCCAAGGGCAAGCGAAAACGGGTAGTTCCAGGGCGCCACAATCAGCACCGTGCCCTTCGGCTCGGGGCGGATGCGCCCGGCGGTGCCCAGCATGGTCAGCGTGGGCAAAACCCGCCGCACCCGCGTCCATTTGCGCAAATGCCCCGACGTATGGCGAATTTCGGCCAGCACAGGCAGAATTTCGCTAAGCCTCGCCTCCACCTCGGGCTTGCCAAGGTCCAGCGCCAGCGCGGCCAGAACCTCGGCCTCATGGGCGCGGATGGTCTGCGCCAGACGCCTGAGCAGCGCCCGCCGCGCGGCCGGATCGAATTCCGCCCGCCGCGCGGCATTGCCCGCCCGCAGCCGGGCAAAAACATCGGCAACCGCCTGAACGCTCCTACCGGGGCCGCTCATGCCGCCACCACCACCTGTTTCTGGCTCCCCAGCCCAGAAATGCCCAGTTCGATCACATCGCCCGGCGCCAGAAACCGCGGTGGCTTTGCCCCCATGCCCACGCCGGGCGGCGTGCCCGTGGTGATGATGTCTCCCGGTTCCAGCGTCATGAACTGGCTGAGGTATTGCACCAGATAGGCCACGCCATAGACCATGGTGGCGGTTGTGCCCTTCTGCCGGGTCTCGCCGTTCACGCTCAGCCACAGTTCCAGCGCCTGCGGGTCGGGCACCTCGTCGCGGGTCACCAGCCAGGGGCCAAGCGGCGCGAAAGTGTCATGGCTCTTGCCCTTCACCCACTGGCCGGAGCGTTCGATCTGAAAGCCGCGCTCGGAAATATCGTTGCAGATCAGATAGCCCGCCACATGCTCCATCGCCGCGTCGAGGCTCACATATTTGGCGCGTTTGCCGATGACAAAGGCAAGCTCCACCTCCCAGTCGAGCTTTTGCGAGCCGCGCGGCTGCTCGACCGCGTCATTTGGGCCGCAGATCGACGAAGTGGCCTTCATGAACACCACCGGCTCGGGCGGCACCGCCAGCCCCGCCTCGGCGGCGTGATCGGCATAGTTCAGGCCAATCGCGATCAGCTTGCCCACCCCCGCCACCGGCGCGCCAAGCCGCGTGCCCGGCGCCACCACCGGCAGCGCGGAAGCATCGCACCCGCGCAGATCCGACAGCGCCTCGTGCGAAAGCTGCGCCCCCGAAATATCGTCGATCACCTGCGACAGGTCGCGTATCGTGCCGTCATCGTGCAAAAGACCCGGCCTTTCGGCGCCTTTTTCTCCGAACCGAAGCAGTTTCATCCGTTCCTCCGCGCTGAGATCTGCGCCGCATCCTGCGACGACCCCGGCGCATCGGCAACCCCCCACAACCGCGCAGGCGGCCCCCCGCAAAAAGCCGCGCAGGCGGCCGCCCTAGGCGGCGTCGGCCCCCTCGGGCGCCTTGGCACCGGTCATCAGCGCCACCGCATCCGACATGGAATGGCTTTTCGGGTCGATCACGCAGAGCCGGCGCCCGAGCCGGTGAATGTGGATCCGGTCGGCCACCTCGAAGACATGCGGCATGTTGTGCGAAATCAGGATG
>CAZPWV010000222.1:2862-4080 GCA_964590825.1 uncultured Rhodobacter sp.
GCACATCCAGGATCAGTTCCAGCACCCGGCGGCTTTCCTTGACGCCCAAGGCCGCCGTGGGTTCATCCAGGATGATGACCTTGGAGCCAAAGGCCGCCGCCCGTGCCACCGCCACACCCTGCCGCTGCCCGCCCGAAAGCGTTTCCACCGTCTGGTCGATGTTCTGGATCGTCATCAGGCCAAGCTCGCTCAGCTTGGCGCGGGCAAAATCGCGCATTGCCCCCTGATCGAGCGCCCGCAGATATCTGCCCATGAAGCCGGGTTTGCGGATCTCGCGCCCCATGAACATGTTGTCAACAATCGACAGCGCCGGCGACAGCGCCAGCGTCTGATAGACCGTGGCGATACCGGCCTCTTGCGCCTGCATCGGCGAGGCAAAACTGACCGGCGCGCCATCAAGCCGTATCTCTCCCGCATCGGGCTGCACCGCGCCGCACATCGCCTTGATAAGGGTGGATTTTCCCGCCCCGTTATCGCCGATCACCGCCAGGATCTCGCCCGGCATCAGCTCGAAATCGGCATTGTCGAGCGCGGTGACCTTGCCATAACGCTTGGTCAGGCCACGGGCCGAAAGAATGGGTTGCGCCATCGTCTTTTCCCCGGTGAGAATGTTGCCGCTCATTTCGACACCTTGCGGATCCATTGGTCGATCGCCACCGCGATGATGATGAGCCAGCCGATCGCAAAGACCTGCCAAAGCACATCGACATTGGCCAGCCGCAGCCCCGACTGGAAGACCCCCACGATCAGCGCCCCAAACAGCGCCCCCAGGATCGAGCCACGCCCGCCAAAGAGCGAAATCCCCCCCACCACCACGGCGGTGATCGATTGCAGGTTACCCTCGTAAAAGCTCTGCGGCGAGATCGAGCCGACCCGGCCAATCGCCGCCCAGGCGGCAATGGCGCAGATGAACCCCGCCAGCACATAGACCGACAAGAGCACCCGGTCGGCCTGGATGCCGGCCAGCTCCGCCGCCTCCTTGTCATCGCCCACGGCATAGACATGGCGCCCCCAGGCGGTCTTGTTCAGCACATACCAAAGCACCAGAAAGACCGCGATCATCAGAAGCGAGCCATAGGTAACCCTGGCCCCGGCAAAGGCAAAACCCTCGCCCCAGAATTTCAACAGCGGCGCCTTGGCGTCGATGTCCTGGCTGCGGATCGACTGCGCCCCCGAAAGCCAGAGGTTGAGCGAGAAAAAGATCGACCAGGTGCCCAG
>CAZPWV010000223.1:0-4067 GCA_964590825.1 uncultured Rhodobacter sp.
GCCGGCTCATCAGCACCAGGCCGCGCACATCGCCCGGTTCGCGGCCCGGCCCGCGTGCCCCCGTCCGCCCCAGCGCCAGCCAGAGCGGCATCACGATATGGTTCGACACCATGGTCGAAAGCGCAATCGCCGCCACGATCACCATCGAGGTGGCCGAGGAGAACCCACCCAGAAAAGCCAGCAGCGCCAGCCCCCCCTGTCCGGCGCCCAGCGGCAGGGTCAGCACGAAAAGATCAGGGTTGGCACCGGGCGCCGCGCGCTCCAGCCCGACCACCGCAATCGGCACGACGAAAAGGCTCATCACCAGCAGATAGGCGGGAAAGGCCCAGCTGGCGGTGACCAGATGGCGCTCATCGACGTTTTCCACCACCAGCACCTGAAACATCCGCGGCAGCGTCAGCACGGCGGCGGCGGAAACGAAGGTGAGCCCGGCAAAGCGGCCCGGTTGCAGGTTCCATTCAGCGATTTTCGAGGCGTCGATGCGGGCCAGAATGTCGCCCACCCCATCGGCCAGCCCCCAGACCACGAACACCCCCACCGCCACCAGCGCGACAAGTTTCACCACCGCCTCCAGCGCGATGGCGGTGACCACGCCGTGATGGCGCTCGTTGGCATCGAGGTTGCGGGTGCCGAACAGCACGGTGAACAGCGCCAGCCCCCCGGCAATCCAGAGCGCGGTGGCCGACTGGTTGGGCAGCGCCCAGAACTCGGGCGTGTCGGCGGCAAAGACGCCAAAGCTGAGCGTGACCGACTGCAATTGCAGCGCGATATAGGGCGTGGCCGAGGCCACCGACATCAGCGTGACGATGACGCCGAGCAGGTTCGACTTGCCGTAGCGCGACGAGATCAGATCGGCAATCGAGGTGACGCGCTGCGCCCGGCCGATCCGCACCAGCTTGCGCAGCACCCACCACCAGCCGGTGAACACCAGCGTCGGACCCAGGTAGATGGTGAGAAACTCAAGCCCCGAACGCGCCGCATAGCCCACCGCGCCGTAAAAGGTCCAGGCGGTGCAATAGATGGAGAGCGACAGCGTATAGACCCAGGGGCTGTGCAGAAACCGCAGCCGCCCGCGCCGCGCCCGGCGTTCGGCGGCAAAGGCGACAAGAAACAGGAAGATCACATAAAGCAGCGAGACCGTGACAAGAATGTTGAAGGGCATCGCTCAGCCTTCGTCGGGGGCGGGTGGAGCGCTGCCTTCGGCCTCGTCCTCGGCGTCGATGGCCGGGGCCAGCCCGCGCGACAGCGCCGCCGCCACCGCCACCAGCCCGAACCAGACCGCAAACAGATAGATCAACCCGCGTCCGGTGTCGGGGGCGGGCGAGGCGGCGGGGTGCCACAGCGCCGGCATGACGATCAGCACCGCCCCGAACAGCGGCAAAAGCCGCGCCGCATCCATCACCCGACGGCGCCGATAGGAGCGGCGGGCCAGAAACAGCGGCGCGGCGGAACCGGGCATCATGCGCGCCCCAGACCGGCGCCGCCAGAGAGCGGCGCGGCGGCAACGATGGCTTCGAGTGCGGCCAGCACATCGGCATTGGCAAAGGGCTTGGCCAGAAAGGCGGTGGCACCGGCGGCGGTGGCGGCCTCGCGGTCGCGGCCCTGCCCGCGGGCGGTCAACATCAGCACCGGCGTTGCCGCAAGGCCGGGATCGGCGCGCAGATCGGCCAGAATCTCGATGCCCGAGCGCCCCGGCAGCATCAGATCCAGGATCACCGCCGCCGGGCGCATCGCCGCAATCCGTGCCGTGGCCGCGGCGCCATCGCCCTCGACGCTGACCCGCCAGCCCGCACGCGTCAGAATGAACCGGATCGCCTCGGCAATGTTCGGTTCGTCCTCGACCAGAAGCACATGCCTGTCCGTCATCGAACGACTCCTCCCCTGGCCCGACTATTCACCCTTGCCCCGGCGCTGTCAAACGCCCTGCCATGCCATCGCGGTGCCCGCGCTAGCGGCCACTCACCAGCGAGGGCTCGCGCCGGCCCGCACAGCCGATGCGCGGACAGATCCGGCACGACGAGCCCACCGGGCGCGGCGCCGGCGCGGCGGCGCGGCTGGAACCGGGGCCGGCGGCGGCGGCGGGAGCGGGCAGGATCAGCATCATTGCCTCCATCAGCACCGGATCGTCGAACCCGCCCGGAGCGCGCGGCGCGGCAAAGGCATAGGTCAGGAAGCGCTGCGGCAGCCGGCCGGCCATATCGACCACGGTGCGGATCGGCTGCATCGGGCGGCTGAGCGCCTCGTAAAGCGGCCAGAGCGGACAGGCGGCGCCAAAGCGCGGCAGGCCGAAGCCCGGCAAGGGGCGGCGCAGCGTCAGCGTGCCCGAGGCGTCGCACACCACCAGCCCCATCGGCACCACCCCCGCCAGCCCCTCGGGCAGGGTGGCGAGGCGGCGAAACACCGGCGCCATGGGCAGGCCAAAGCGCTGCGCCAGCAGGCCCGGCTCGGGGCCAAGCTCGGCCAGCGCCGCCAGAAACGGTTTCAGCGGCAGGGCACGGGCGTCAGCGGCGGCCTGCGCCAGATAGGCCCGCGCCAGTTCCTGCGTCGCCGAAGCCGCCAGATCGGGGGCCTGGGCGATCAGCGCCTCGAAACGTGTGGAGGCGGCGGGGGGGGCTTCGGGATGGGCTGCGGCGGGGGAAACGGCGGGGGGGGGAACGGCGGGGCTGTGCGTTTCGGGGCGGGCCATTTCAGGGCGGGCCATTTCGGGGCGGAGCGTTTCGGCGCGGTGCGCCTCGGGGCGCTCCAGCTCGGCCACATGCCAGCCCCGCCCGTCCAGCCAGGCCTCGAGCTGCTCCAGCGGCGAGGACAGGCCGGTTTCCGTCCCCTCCATCTCGTCGAGATATTCGACCAACCCCTCGGCGGCGCCCGAAAGCCGCAGGCTTTCTTCGGCAATGGTGCCCAGAAAGCGGCGCCGCCATTCGGGTTCGATATCCTCGGTTTCCACCAAAATCGCCGCGGTCGAGCGCAGCGAGGTGACCGCCGACAGCACCTCGTGCAGGCTGTCGAGCAGGAACGGATCCTGCGCCATGCGTTCGGAATAGCTTTCCACCACCCGTTCCAGCGCCGCCACCCGCCCCTGCCGCGCCGCCAGAACCCGCGCCCAGGCCGGAAAACGCCCGACGAATTCCTCGATCCGCTCAAGTTCGGCATGGTCGAACCCGCCCTCGGCCCCGGTGCCACCCCCGGTGCCACCCCCGGCGCCACCGGCGGCAGCCTCGCGCAGGGCCTCGAACAGCGCCCCCTCCGCGCCCTCGGAAAGCGCCAGTGCCTCCACCCCCAGCGCCTCGGCAAAGGCCGCCAGCAGCGGCTCGCTCACCCGGCGGCGGTTGTGCTCGATCAGGTTGAGATAGGCCGCCGAAATGCCCAGGCTGCGGGCCAGATCGGCCTGGCGCAACCGCAGCGCAAGGCGGCGCTCGCGAATGCGCGTGCCGGTAAGGGCAGATCGGGCCATGGTGTCCTCCTGACCCGAAGTTTACGGACAAGCCACGGAAAGACAATCCATTTTACAAGACTGCGTGGCGCAGATAACGGCCCGTGCGGTGGCGGGACAGCCGGGGGCAGCGGGGCATGGCCGCCCCCTTGGCGCGCCCCCCTGAGGCAACGGCCTCAGCAGGGATTTTGCACCGCCACATTGGACAGCGACGACAACCCGTCAAGCCCGCCTTCGCATTGGCCAACAGGCTGGGCGCAGCCCGCCAGCGCGGCCAGTGCCAGAAGCGCCAGAAGCCGGGCCGGGCGCAGGTGGGGGCAAAGCGGAGAGGATGGGAATTGCAACATGATGGGCCTCCTGAAGCCGGGCGGCGATTCGCGTGCCGTCATGTAAACTATATAGTTCAGTTTACCTTGCCCCACCCTGATCTGCATCAAGCCGGCCTCAGTCAAAGCTGCGGAAATGCGCCCCATAGGTCAGCGCCCGGTTCGAGCATTGGTCCATCGCATATTGCAGATAGACATTGGCCTTTGGCCCCGAGGCGGCCTTGTCGGTGGACAGCTTGGCCCGGCCCGCGGCGATGGCCGGGCCCATATCGGCCTTGAGCCCCCGCAACCGGCCGACCCAGAACTGCGCC
>CAZPWV010000224.1:0-766 GCA_964590825.1 uncultured Rhodobacter sp.
GCGGCGGGCATTGCTGGGAGCGGCATTGATGCTGGCGCTGGCCGCGCCCGCCTTTGCGCAAAACAAGGAAACGCTGGCCGACATCCGCGCGCAACTGGCGCAGTTGTCGGCCGATCTGCAAGGGCTGCGGGCGGAGCTGGTGGCGTCGGGGGCGCCGGGGTTGCAGGCGGCCGGCGGGGCCTCGGCGCTGCAGCGGATGGACACGATGGAAGCCGCGCTGAGCCGCTTGACCGCGCGCAGCGAGGCGCTGCAAAACCGCATCGAAAGCGTTGTGAAAGACGGCACGAACCGGGTGGGCGATCTGGAATTCCGCCTGTGCGAGATGGAAGAGGGTTGCGACGTTTCCGCCATCGGCCAGGCCCAGCCTCTGGGCGGGGCGGCGGCTTCGGCCGATCCGGTCACGGCGTCGGCGCCCAGTTCGGTGGCCCCTTCGGGGGCTTTGGCGATGAACGAACAAGCAGACTTTGATCGGGCCAAGGGGGTGCTCGATCAGGGTGACTTTCGGGCCGCTGCGACGCTCTTTGCGACCTTTGCCGAAACCTATCCGGGCGGCCCCCTGAGCGGGGATGCCGGTTATCTGGCGGGTGAGGCGCTGAACAAGGCCGGTGATACGCCCGGCGCGGCGCGGGCCTGGCTGAACGCGTTTTCGGCGGCGCCCGAAGGGCCGCGGGCGGGCGACAACCTGCTGGAACTGGGCAAGGCGCTCGGTGCGCTGGGGCAAAGAAACGAGGCCTGCGCGACGCTGGCCGAGGTGCCTGCACGCTTT
>CAZPWV010000224.1:776-2741 GCA_964590825.1 uncultured Rhodobacter sp.
AGGTGGCGGCGGCAAAGGCCGCGCTTGGCTGCCCGTGAGACCCGATCTCGTGAGACCCGATCTTGCGCAGATCCTGCACGACCATCTTGGCCCCGATGCGCCCCGGCGTGTCGGGGTTGCGGTTTCTGGCGGGGGCGATTCGATGGCGCTGTTGCTGGCGGCTCTCGAGGCGGGCTTTGCCCCCGAAGCGGTTACGGTGAACCACGGGCTGCGCCCCGAGGCGGCCGACGAGGCCGATTTTGTCGCCCGGTTCTGCGCCGGGCGCGGCATTGCCCATAGCACGCTTCATTGGGACGGCCCGCAGGCCCGTGGCAACCTGATGGATGCCGCCCGTCGTGCCCGGCTGCGGCTGATCGGCGCCTGGGCGCAGGGGCGGGGCCTGTCGCAGGTGGCGCTGGGCCACACCGCCGACGATCAGGCCGAGACTTTTCTGATGCGCCTTGCGCGCGAAGCCGGCACCGAGGGGCTGGCGGGGATGCGCCCCGCCTTTGACGCCGAAGGGGTGCGCTGGGTCCGCCCGTTTCTGGCACAAACCCGTGCCGATCTGCGCGCCTATCTGAGGCAGCGGGAAATTGGCTGGATCGACGACCCCTCGAACCTTGACGACCGTTTTGACCGGGTCAGGGCGCGCAAGGCCCTGAAAGCCCTCAAGCCGCTGGGGATCAGCGTCGAACGGCTGACCGCCGTGGTTCACAATATTGCGATGACCGAGGCGGCGCTGGGGGTCGGGCTGCAGCGTCTGGCCGGGGATCATCTGCGGATCCTTTCGGGCGATGTGGTGATTGCGGCCGAGGGGTTTGGCCAGGCCTTCGGCCCCGAGATGCAGCGGCGCGTGGTGAATGCCGCGCTGGTCTGGGTGTCGGGGGCCGCGTATGCGCCGCGTGCTGCAAAGGTGAAGGATTTCCTGTGCTCGTGGCGCGACCGGCGCGACCGCACCCTGCACGGCTGCCGCATCACCACAAGCGAAAGTGACATTCGCATCACCCGCGAGGCGAAGGCGGTGGCGGGGCTGCGGGTGCCGGTGGGCAGCGTTTGGGACCGCTGGCGGCTTGAAGGCCCCGCCGAGGCCGGGCTTGAAATTGCCGCTTTGGGGGCCGAGGGGCTGAAACAGGCAAAGGCGTGGCGGCAAAGCGGGATGCCACGCCCCTCGCTTCTGGCCTCGCCCGCCGTCTGGCGCGGGGAAATGCTCGTTTCCGCCCCCCTTGCGGGGCTCGAAAACGGCTGGAAAGCGCAGATTGCGGGCGGCAGTTTCACAGATGCGCTAATCAGGCGTTGAACCTGCGCGCGTAATCCCTATTTTCACCTGCAAAGGCACCGCCCCGTCCGGTGTCCGGTCTTTTTTGGAGGTTCCCCCTTGGGCAACGCGCGCAATATCGCTTTCTGGGCCCTGCTTTTCGTGCTCATCCTCGTGCTCTTCAACCTTCTGGGTGATGGGCAGGCGACGATGAACGGACGGCAGGTGTCCTATTCCGAGTTCATGGCCGCCGTGGACAAGGGCGATGTGAAATCGGTGCAGATCGACGGCGAGGACGTCGTTTACCAGATCGGCGATGGCAGCAAGTTCACCACGGTCAAACCCGAATCCGACGAGATTGCCGAAAAGCTCATTTCCAAGGGCGTGGCGGTGAATGTGGTGAAACAGGAGCAATCCGGTTTCATGGCGCTGCTCGGGGTCTGGCTGCCCTTCATCGTGATGATCGGCCTGTGGGTGTTCTTCATGAACCGGATGCAGGGCGGTGGCAAAGGCGGCGCCATGGGCTTTGGCAAGTCAAAGGCGAAACTGCTGACCGAAAAGCAGGGCCGGGTGACCTTTGACGATGTCGCGGGCATCGACGAAGCCAAGGACGTCGCCGAGGCGTTCCTCTCCGGCAAAAAGGCTGTCGAATTCGCCGTGCAGGGCGTGACCGACAAGATGGTGGGCTTTGAGCGCGCGACCGACGAGAACGGCAATTATGTCTGCAATAT
>CAZPWV010000224.1:2751-4060 GCA_964590825.1 uncultured Rhodobacter sp.
GAAGAGCTGGAAGAGATCGTCGAATTCCTGCGCAACCCGCAGAAATTCAGCCGCCTTGGCGGCAAAATTCCCAAAGGGGCACTGCTGGTGGGCCCTCCCGGCACGGGTAAAACCCTGCTGGCGCGGGCGATTGCCGGCGAGGCCGGGGTGCCCTTCTTCACCATCTCGGGCTCGGATTTTGTCGAGATGTTCGTTGGCGTCGGCGCCTCGCGCGTGCGTGACATGTTCGAGCAAGCCAAGAAAAACGCCCCCTGCATCGTTTTCATCGACGAGATTGACGCCGTGGGCCGAGCCCGAGGCGTGGGCATTGGCGGCGGCAACGACGAACGCGAGCAGACGCTGAACCAGTTGCTGGTGGAAATGGACGGGTTCGAGGCGAACGAGGGCATCATCATCATTGCGGCGACGAACCGCAAGGATGTGCTCGACCCCGCGCTCTTGCGGCCCGGCCGGTTCGACCGGCAAATTCATGTGCCCAACCCCGATATCAAGGGCCGCGAAAAGATTCTGACCGTTCATGCCCGCAAGGTGCCCACCGGCCCCGATGTTGACCTGCGGGTGATTGCCCGCGGCACGCCGGGCTTTTCGGGCGCCGATCTGGCCAATCTGGTGAACGAGGCGGCGCTGATGGCCGCGCGGATCGGGCGGCGCTTCGTGGCGATGGAAGACTTTGAAATCGCCAAGGACAAGGTGATGATGGGGGTCGAGCGGCGCTCGATGGTGCTGAGCCCCGAGCAAAAGGAAATGACCGCCTATCACGAGGCCGGCCATGCCGTGGTGGGGATGAAGCTGCCCAAATGCGACCCGGTCTATAAAGCCACGATCATTCCGCGCGGCAATGCGCTGGGCATGGTGGTGTCGCTGCCCGAGATCGACAAGCTGAACTACCACAAGGACGAGGCGAAAGAGAAGATCGCCATGACCATGGCGGGCAAGGCGGCGGAAATTCTCAAATGGGGCGAAGAGCATGTGTCGAACGGCCCGGCCGGCGACATCATGCAGGCCTCGGCGATTGCGCGGGCCATGGTGATGCGCTGGGGCATGTCGGACAAGGTCGGCAATATCGACTATGCCGAGGCGCATGAGGGCTATCAGGGCAATACCGGCGGGTTTTCGGTCTCTACCAAGACCAAGGAACTGATCGAGGACGAGGTCCGTGGCTTGATCGAAACCGGTTATGTCGAGGCGCGGCGCATCCTCGAGGAAAACCGCGAGGAATGGGAGCGGCTGGCGCAGGGTCTTTTGGAATATGAAACGCTGACCGGCGACGAGATCCGCAAGGTGATGGCGGGCGAAGCGCTGGGAGGGG
>CAZPWV010000225.1:0-832 GCA_964590825.1 uncultured Rhodobacter sp.
CCGAGGCGCGGCGCTGGCGGGACGAGATATGGGGGCTGACGCGGGAACCGGCGGTCATCATCTACAACAGCCGTCTGGTGCCGCCCGAAGACGTGCCGTCGGACCGGTTCGCGCTGCTCGACCTGATGCGCCGCCCCGACAGCGGCTATGCCGGGCGCATTGCCACCTATGACATCGAGGCCTCGGGGCTGGGGTATTTCTTTGCCTTTGCCGACAGTCTTGAGGCCTCGACCTTCGGGGCGCTGCTGGAAGGGTTCGAGCGCTCCGGCGCAGTGGCCACCTGCTGTTCGGCGGAAATCATCGATGCGGTGGCACGGGGCGAATATCTGATCGCCTATAACGTGCTGGGTTCTTATGTCGAGGCACGGGCGGCGGCCGATGTGGCAACGGTCTGGCCGGCCGATTACACGCTGTTCCTGTCGCGGGCCTATATGATTCCAAAGGGCGCGGCGCGGGCCGGGGCGGCGGCGATGCTGCTGGATTTTCTGCTTGCGCCCGAGGGGCAGGCGATTTTGGCGCGCTCGGGGCTGGTGGCGCGGGCCGAGGCCGAGGGCACGGCGGGGCACGAATCGGCGCTGCGGCCGATCCGCATCGGCCCGGTGCAACTGGTGGCGCGCGATGCGCAGAAGGTGACGGGGTTCATCCTGCGCTGGCGTGAAACCTTTACCCGGCGCGACGGGACGACGCCGACGCAACCCTAGGCGTCAGTGAAAATCGCGGCTGGGAAAGAGTTTCCGGGCCTGTTCGCGGGGATGGCGGGCCGTGCTCTGCGGCCGCGGGCGGGGAGCGGCATCGGCCCTTTGGCTGGTCAGCCCGACCACGGTATCAAGCG
>CAZPWV010000225.1:842-1618 GCA_964590825.1 uncultured Rhodobacter sp.
CCGAAAGATCCTCGATCGTTTCGGCAAGCAGATGCACCACGCATCCCTCGCGCTGCAGCCGCCCGGTGACGCGCAGCAACCGCCCGCCAATCACCGCGCGGCGGAACTGTGCATAGACCCGGCGCCAGACAATGATATTGCTGACCCCGGTTTCGTCCTCGAGGGTCAGGAACACCACGCCCGAGGCGGTTCCGGGGCGTTGGCGGGTGATGACAAGGCCGCAAACGCTGACCCGGTTCGGGGGCGCGCTGGCCAGGCTGGCATGGGGGGTGAGGCCCGCGATCATCGGGCGCAGCAGTTCCATCGGATGGGCCCGCAGGCTGAGCCGCAGCGCCAGATAATCTTCCACCACCTCCTCGCCCAGATGCATGGCGGGCAGGGCGGCGGGCGGCTCGGCGATGCCCTCGCCCTCCAGCGGATCGGCAAAAAGCGGCAGCGGGCGCGGGGCGCGGATCGCCCGAACCGCCCAGAGCGCATCGCGGCGGGAAAGCCCCATGCCGGAAAAGGCATCGGCCTCGGCCAGACGCTCCAGGGTGGCGGCCCCCACCCCCGCACGCAGCCAGAGCGCTTGCGGATCGGGGTAGCCGTTGCCACGCGCGGCCACGATCCAGCCGGCATCTTCGGCGCGCAGGCCCGTCACTTGCCGAAACCCCAGCCGCAGCGCAAAGCGGCCATCGGCGCGGCGTTCAAGCGTGTTGTCACAGGCGGAGGCATTGACGGAAACGGGCCGCACCTCGATGCCATGTTCGCGGGCATCGCGGACGATCTGCGCGGGC
>CAZPWV010000225.1:1628-4057 GCA_964590825.1 uncultured Rhodobacter sp.
GTAAAAGCCCATCGGCTGGCTGTTGAGCAGCGCGCAGGCGAAATGCGCCGGGTGGTGGCATTTCAGCCAGGACGAGACATAGGTCAACAGCGCAAAGGCGGCGGCGTGGCTTTCGGGAAAACCATATTCGGCAAAACCCTCGATCTGGGCAAAGCTGGCGGCGGCGAATTCGGGGGTGTAGCCGCGCGCCAGCATTCCGGCAACGAAACGCTCGCGGAAGGTGCCGATCGTGCCCATGCGGCGAAAGGTGGCGATGGAGCGGCGCAGGCGGTCGGCCTCTTCGGGTGAAAACCCCGCGCCAACCACGGCGATCTGCATGGCCTGTTCCTGAAAGAGCGGCACGCCTAGGGTCTTGCCCAGCACCGCTTCGAGGTCTTTCGAGGGGAAGCTGACGGTCTCGCGGCCCTGGCGGCGGGCAATGTAGGGATGCACCATGCCGCCCTGGATCGGGCCGGGGCGGACGATGGCCACCTCGATCACCAGATCGTAAAAGCTGCGCGGCTGCATTCGCGGCAGAAAGTTCATCTGCGCCCGGCTTTCGACCTGAAACACCCCCACCGCATCGGCGCGGCCCAGCATTTCATAGGTGCGGGCGTCTTCCTGCGGCACGGTGGCAATCGACAGGTTTGGCCCCCCGGTGGCGTCAAGCAGCGCAAAGGCCTTGCGAATGCAGGTGAGCATCCCGAGGCTGAGGATATCAACCTTGAGAATGCCCAGGGTGTCGATATCGTCCTTGTCCCATTCGATGATGGTGCGGTCCTCCATGGCGGCATTTTCGATGGGGCAAAGCGCGTCGAGCCGCCCCCTGGTGATGACGAAACCGCCCACATGCTGCGACAGATGGCGCGGAAAGCCGATGATTTCACCAATCAGCCGGAGGGTTTGCGCAAGGCGGCGGTTTTCGGGGTCGAGCCCGATTTCGCGCAGCCGCGCCGGGTCTGCGCCCTTTGACGACGCGCCCCAGATCTGCCCCGAAAGCGCGGCGGTGGTATCGGCGGACAGGCCCATCACCTTGCCAACCTCGCGGATTGCGGCGCGGGTGCGGAAATGGATCACCGTGGCGCAAAGCCCGGCGCGGTCGCGGCCATAGGTTTCGTAGATGTGCTGGATCACCTCTTCGCGGCGCTCGTGTTCGAAATCGACGTCGATATCGGGCGGCTCGCCGCGGTATTTCGAGATGAACCGCTCGAACACCATCGAGATCTGATCGGGGCGCACATCGGTGATACCGAGCGCCCAGCACAGGATCGAATTGGCTGCCGAGCCGCGCCCCTGGCACAGGATATTGCGCGAGCGGGCAAAGCGGACGATGTCATGCACGGTCAGGAAATAGGCGGCGAAACCGAGATCGGCCACCAGTGCCAGTTCCTTTTCGGCAAGGGCGCGGAAGCGGTCGGGCAGGCCATCGGGGCAGCGCCGGGCGAGGCCTTCCCAGGTGAGCCGGGTCAACCGCTCCTGCGGCGCCTCGGGGCCGGTGCTGTCGGGGTAGTCATAGCTCAGTTCCCCAAGGTCGAACTGGATGCGGTCGGCGATCTCCAGGCTGCGGCGCAAGGCTGCGGGGTGGTCGCGGTAAAGCCGGGCCATGTCGGCGGGGGCTTTCAGTCGCCGCTCGGCATTGGCAAGCGCGGCGCGGCCGATATGGTCGATGGTGAGCCCCCTGCGCAGGCAGGTCAGCACATCGGCCCACCGCCACCATCGGGGCCGATGCGGCCAGCGCCAAGGCCGCGCAGGCGGAGAAATAGGCCCGGTCGGAGCCATCGTAGCGTGGTGCGGCACCAAGGAAGACATGGCCGGGAAAGCGCCGTGCCATTGTGCGCAACTCGGTTTGGGTGGCGGCGGACAGCGGGCCGCCGGGCAGGCCGATCAGGATCAGACCGCTGCCCTGGGCGTGCAGATCGGCCAGGTCGAGATGACACGCGCCCTTTTGTGCGCGGCGTTTGCCCAGCGTCAGAAGCCGGGAAAGCCGCTCATAGGCGGCGCGGTCGGTGGGCAGGGCAAGCCAGTCGCAGCAGGCATCGCGCAGCACAAGCCGGGCACCGACAAGAAGGCGCGGCAGGGCTGCGGGATGGGGCTGGGCTGCGGGATGGGGCTGGGCGGTTTGGCTGCTCTGCCGGGACGCGGGATCGGTTTGGCTGGCCGGGATTTCGGCGGCTGCGCGGGTCAACTCCCTGAGCGCGGCAAAGGCCCTCACCACGCCCGCAAGCGAATTGCGGTCGGTGATCGCCAGCGCCGCAAGGCCCAGTTCCGCCGCCCGTGTGACCAGTTCCTCGGGGTGCGAGGCCCCGGTGAGGAAGGTGAAATTCGAGGTGATGCAAAGCTCGGCATAGGCGGGGGCGGCCGGTGGGCGCTGCCCCCCAGACCCCCCGAGATAGTTTTGGCCAGATGAAGGGGCGGTGGTTGGCCCCTGCGATGCGGGACGGTGTTCGGAG
>CAZPWV010000226.1:0-4027 GCA_964590825.1 uncultured Rhodobacter sp.
GCCCCATGGTGCGCAAGATCCCGATGTCGCGGCCCTTGTTCTTGACCAGCATGATAAGCCCCGAGGTGATGTTCATCGTCGCGATCAGCACCAGAACGGTGAGGATGACGAACATTACATTGTCTTCAATGTCGAGTGCGCGCAGAAACGAGCCCGAGGCATCGCGCCAGCTCCACAGCATCGTGCCCTCGCCGCCCGCCACCATCAGCGCCAGCGACAGGTCATCGACCGCCTCGGGCGCCGCAACCATCACCTCGATCTCGTCCGCCCCGCCCTCGCGGTTGAAAAAGGCCTGCGCCTCGGCAAAGGGCATGTAGATGCGCGTGCGGTCGATGTCCCAGCGCCCGGCGGTGAAAATATAGACCACCTCATAGGCGCTGACCCGCGGGCTGGTGCCAAAGGCGGTTTTCACCCCGTTGGGGGAAATCAGCTTGACCCGGTCGCCCACCCCCACGCCCAGTTCCCGCGCCAGTTGCGCGCCCATGGCGATGCCCTGAGCAAACTGATCGAGACTGCCCAGATGCTCTTCGGCGCCCGCAACGCGCGGCACGGTGCGCAGGTTTTCTTCGGTGATTCCATAGACTTCGGCCACATTGGAGCGGTCGCCAAAATTCGCCATCACCTGGGCGCGCACCAGCGGTGCGGCGCGCAGGACGCCGGGCACTTCGGCCAGCCGAGCGGCACGGGCGTCATAATCGCGCATCAGCGACGAATAGGCCCCCGAGTCGGGAACCACCTCCATCGGCGCGGAATAGACCGTCACATGGGCGTTCGAGCCCAGGATCGTATCGACGAATTCGGCGCGAAAGCCCGCCCGCACCGCAAGGGTGATAATCAGCGCCGCCACCCCCAGCATGATGCCCAAAAGCGAAATCCAGGTCATCACGCTCACGCCCCCTTCGGCGCGCCGCGCCCGCAGGTAGCGCCAGGCGATCAGGAATTCGAAGCCGGAAAAAGGGGCGGTGCGTGTGGCCATGGGGCACTCCAGAGGTGGGCGCAAGCTGGCCTTTCGGCGCGCAAAGGTCAAGGCCGGGGTGATGCGGTCTGCGCCGGGGGGCGCCGCCCCTTGGCCTGCGGCCAATCCTCCCTCAACTCCCCAGAAGTATTTCAGGCCAGATGAAACCCGGTCTTTTCATCTGGGCTGAAGTCCCTCGGGGGAGGGGACGCCGGGGGCGGCCCCCCCAAGGCGGCTTGAGCGCCGCGCGCTGCCTGCGTAAAAGGGCGCGACACCGCCGGGCAGGGGAGGCCTTGATGACCGAATTTCTGACCACGCCCGAGGGGCGCCATCTGGCCTGGTGCCGCAGGCCCGGCACCGGGCCGGGGATCGTCTTCATCCACGGGCTGAAATCGGACATGGAGGGCACCAAGGCCTTAGCGCTCGAGGCCTGGGCGGGGGCGCAGGGGCGGGGCTTTCTGCGCTTTGACTGTTCTGGTCATGGCCAGTCCTCGGGCCGGTTCACCGAGGGCTGCATCGGCGACTGGCTGGCCGATGCCCGCGCCGCGCTGGGCGCGCTGACCAAGGGGCCGCAGGTGGTGGTGGGTTCGTCGATGGGCGGTTGGCTGGCGCTGTTGCTGGCGCGCGAGATGCCCGAACGCTTTGCCGGGCTTGTCACCATCGCCGCCGCGCCGGATTTCACCGAAGACGGGTTCTGGGCCGGGTTCAGCGCGGCGCAGCGGGCGGCGCTGGCGGCGCAGGGTTTCGTCGATCTGCCCTCCGATTACGGCGAGCCCTACCGCATCACCCGCCGTCTGATCGAGGATGGGCGCAACCATCTGCTGCTGCGCAGCCCGCTGGCCTTGCCGTTCCCCACGCGGTTCCTGCAGGGCACGGCCGATACCTCGGTGCCGCAGTCCTGGGCCGAGCGGCTCCTGGCCCAGGCCGAAGGCCCCGATATCCGCCTGACGCTGGTCAAGGGCGCCGATCACCGCTTTTCCGAGCCGACGCAGTTGCGGCTGATCGAAGCGGCGGTGGCGGGAGTCTCGGCGATGTGACAGGCTGGGGATTCCCCTTTGCGCGGAACCCGGCTAGGCTGGCACAAGGCGCGAACCGCGTCGGGTGAGGGCGAGCATGTCACTGGAACCGTTGATCTTCCTGCCGGGCTTCATGTGCGATGCGCGGCTGTTCTGGCACCAGATCATCGATTTTTCCGCCGACCGCGCGGTGATCGTGGCCCCGCTTCTGGGGGCCAGCATCGAGGAAATGGCCGAGGGCGTTCTGGCCGTGGCACCGGCGCGGTTCGGGTTGGTGGGGCATTGGCTGGGTGGGCTGGTGGCGATGGAGATCCTGCGCCGCGCCCCCGAGCGCGTGGCCGAGATCGCGCTGATCGACGTCTCGCCGCTGCCCGAAAGCGCCGCCACCGCCGCCGACCGCGAGCCGCGCATCATTGGCGCCCGCACCGGGCGGCTCGATGCGGTGATGCTGGATGAAATTCCCGCCACCGCACTGGCGCCGGGCGCGGGCCGCGCCGAGGTGCAGGCGATGGCTCTTGATATGGCACAGGCGCTCGGCCCCGACACCTTTGAACGCCAAAGCCGCGCGCTGATGCGCCGTCCCGACCAGCAACGCGCCCTGCGCAACACCAAGGTGCGGGCGATGCTGATCTGCGGCGAATATGACACGATCTGCCCACCGCGCCGGCACGAGTTTCTGGCCGAACTGATGCCGCATGCCGAGTTCCGGCTGATTTTGGGGGCGGGCCATCTGGCGCCGCTCGAACAGCCGGTGAAAGTGTCCAAGGCGATCCGCGACTGGCTCGATGCGCCGCTTTTGTTGAGGTGAAGCATGGCTGAACCACCGCCCCGGGGCGTCACGAAACTGATCCTCGCCTATGGCGCGCTGCGCACCACGCTTCTGGCCCTCATCTTCGGCGGGTTGGGCCTGATTGCCGGCGTCATTCTGGGTGTGGAACTGGGCGCATTGGATACCCATATGGATTTCTGCGCTGACGCACCGCGCCCAATTTCATTACCGATCCGGCGGCGCGAAGCGCGGCCTGCCGCTGAGCCTCACACGCCGCGCGAGAGCGCCGCAACCCCGGTGCGGGCGACATCGACCAGCCCCAGCGGGCGCATCAGCTCGGCAAAGGCGTCGATCTTTTCCGACGTGCCGGTGATCTCGAAGACAAAGCTTTCGAGCGTGCTGTCCACCACATTGGCGCGGAAAATCTCGGCCAGCCGCAGCGCCTCGATGCGCTTTTCGCCTGTGCCCGCCACCTTGAAGAGCGCCAGTTCGCGCTCCACCGCGCGCCCCTCGGTGGTGAGGTCATGCACCTCATGCACCGGCACGATACGCCCCAACTGCGCCTTGATCTGGTCAATCACCGCCTCGGTGCCGCGGGTGACAATGGTGATGCGCGAGCGGTGGCCCTTGTGGTCCACCTCGGCCACGGTGAGGCTGTCGATGTTATACCCGCGCCCCGAGAAGAGGCCAATCACCCGCGCCAGCACGCCGGCCTCGTTATCGACAATCACCGCCAGCGTGTGGCTGCGCTCGACATCCGAATGGCTGTCGCGCAGGTCATAGGCGGAGTGGCTCGTGGAGCCTTTCTTGATGTTCAGAGCGGCCATTGCCTTCTCCTTTTCCTGCCCTCTACAGAGCGTAAATATCCTGGGGGTCCGGGGGCAAGGCCCCCGGCCGTTTCACACCAGCGCCGCGCCGCCGGCGAAGGCCTCGGCATCGGCCGAAAGCAGCATCTCGTTATGCGGCTTGCCTGACGGGATCATCGGGAAGCAGTTTTCATGCTTTTCCACCAGGCAATCGAACAGCACCGGCCCGTCGTGGTCGATCATTTCCATGATCGCGTCATCGAGCTCTTTCGGGTCGCGCACCTGAATGCCCTTCCAACCAAAAGCCTCGGCCAGCTTGACGAAATCGGGCAGGCTTTCCGACCAGCTTTGGCTGTAGCGCCCGCCGTGCAGCAGGTCTTGCCATTGCCGCACCATGCCAAGGCGTTCGTTGTTCAGGATGAACTGCTTCACGGGCGTGCGGAACTGCGTTGCCGTGCCCATTTCCTGCATGTTCATCAGC
>CAZPWV010000227.1:0-3991 GCA_964590825.1 uncultured Rhodobacter sp.
GGTTCGACCTTTCGCAACCCCTCGGGCGCCTCCTCCACCGGGCGCGCCGACGATGTGCATGACCTCAAGGCCTGGGCGGTGATTGACCGGGCGGGCCTGCGCGGGGCGCGGCGCGGCGGCGCACAGATGAGCGAGATGCATTCGAATTTCCTCATCAATACCGGCGGCGCAACGGCCCGCGATCTGGAAGATCTGGGCGAGGAGGTGCGCAAAAAGGTTTTGCAGACGCAGGGAATTTCGTTAGAGTGGGAAATCATGCGTGTGGGCGAATATTGAGGTCCGGCGCGGCTGAATAACAAGATGCACGGGGAAAACCCCGGCAAGCACGAAAGTTGGCGGGTATGTCGAGCAGGACAACCCAGCTTGTGGCGGTGTTGATGGGCGGCCCCTCTGCCGAGCGGGAGGTGTCGCTGTCTTCGGGGCGCGAATGCGCCGGGGCGCTGCGGCTGGCGGGTTACGATGTGGTGCAGATCGATGCGGGGCCCGACCTTGCGCAGCGTCTTGTGGCGCTTGCGCCCGACTGCGTTTTCAATGCGCTGCATGGCCGCTGGGGCGAGGATGGCTGTGTGCAGGGCCTGCTGGAATGGCTGCGCATTCCCTACACCCATTCGGGGGTTCTCGCCTCGGCGCTGGCGATGGACAAGAGCCGCGCCAAAGAGGCGTTCCGCGCCGCCGGCCTGCCGATTGTCGAAAGCGTTCTGGCCAGCAAGGCCGAGGTCGCGGCGCGCCATGTGCTGCCGGCGCCCTATGTGGTCAAACCCAATAACGAGGGCTCCTCGGTCGGGGTTTACATCGTGCAGGCGGGAACCAACGCGCCGCCGCAACTGAGCCCCGAGATGCCCGATGTGGTGATGGTCGAAAGCTATGCGCCGGGGCGTGAGCTGACGGTCAGCGTCATGGGCACGCGGGCGCTGTGCGTGACCGAGATCGTCACCGAGGGCTGGTATGATTATGCCGCCAAATACACCACCGGCGGCTCGCGCCATATCTGCCCGGCCGAACTGCCCGCCGCGATCACCGATGCCTGCCTCGATTACGCCCTGCGCGCCCACAAGGCGCTGGGTTGCCGGGGCGTGAGCCGCACCGATTTCCGCTGGGACGAAAGCCGGGGCCTGGCCGGGCTGGTCTTGCTGGAGACCAACACCCAGCCGGGAATGACCCCCACTTCGCTCGCCCCCGAGCAGGCGGCGGTCTGCGCGATGAGCTTTGCCGATCTGTGCCGCTGGATGGTGGAGGATGCGTCATGCGACCGCTGAGCGCCCCGCCCCGCCCGATGGCGGCCCCCGGATCCGTGGCCCCCGGATATGCCCATTCGGCGGCTGTCGCGGGCGGCGGGCGGGTGCGTCCGGCGGTGCGCCATCATGCCCCCTCGCGGCTGGCCTTTCGTCTGCAACGGCTCTGGCTGACGCCGTTCGTGCGGCTGGTGGTTCGGGTGGGGGTGCCGGTTTTCGCGCTGACGCTGGGCCTTGGGCTGTGGCTGGGCGATGCCGGTCGGCGCGCCGATCTGCTGGAGCGCTACGCCGACATCAAGACCACGATCCAGAACCGCCCCGAATTCCGGCTTTCCACGCTGAGCGTCGCCGGCGCCTCGCCCGAGGTGGCGCAGGCGGTGCAGGCGCTGCTGCCGGTTGCGCTGCCGGCCTCGCGCTTTGCCATCGATCTGGATGGCTATCGCAGCGCGATCTTGCGGCTTGACGCGGTGAAGGCGGTGACGCTGGTGGTGCGCCCCGGTGGCGCGCTCGAGGTGCGGGTGACCGAACGCGAACCGGTGATCTTGTGGCGCACGGCGCTGGGCATCGAGATGCTCGACGCCGAGGGGCACCGGGCCGCCGCGCTGACGCGGCGCGACGCCCGCCCCGATCTGCCGCTGATTGCGGGGCAGGGGGCGGACCGCGCGGTGCCCGAGGCGCTGGCAGTTCTGGCGGCGGCGCAGCCGGTGCTGTCGCGGGCGCGGGGGCTGGTGCGGATCGGCGAACGGCGCTGGGATCTGGTGCTCGACCGCGACCAGCGCATCCTGCTGCCCGAGGCCGACCCGGTGCGGGCGATCGAACGCGCCCTGGCGCTTGATGGCGCCGAAGATCTGCTGAGCCGCGACTTCACCCGGCTCGACCTGCGCAACCAATCCCGGCCAACGATCCGGCTCAGCGCTCCGGCGCTGACGGCCTGGCGCGAGATTACCGGACAAACGACCCCAGCAAAGGCATCCCCATGACCGAGTTCCATCAGGCGCAGCGCGCCATGCGGATCATGCGCAAGGCCGCGATCAGCCGCGGCGTGATTGCGCTGCTTGATATCGGCACGTCGAAAGTGGCCTGTCTGGTGCTGCGCTTCGAGGCGCCGGAGGCCGCCAATGATGTGGTCACGCCGCTGTTCCGGCAATCGGCGCTGCGGGTGATCGGCGCCAAGACGATCTGTTCGAGTGGCGTGCGTTTTGGCGAGATCGAGGCCGTGCCCGAGACCGAACGGGCGATCCGCACCGCCGTGCAGGCGGCGCAGAAAATGGCCAATACGCGGGTCGATCATGTGATTGCCTGTTTTTCCGGTGGCGATCCGCGCAGCTACGGGCTGGCGGGCGAAACCATGGTGGCGGGCAGCCAGGTCGATGAGCAGGATGTGGCGCGGGTTCTGGCGGCCTGCGACCTGCCCGAGATCGGGGCGGGGCGCGAGGTGCTTCATGCCCATCCGGTGAATTTCGCGCTCGATCACCGCTCGGGTCTGGGCGATCCGCGCGGCGCGGTGGGGGCACGGCTGGCAGCCGACATGCATCTTTTGTCGGTCGATGCGGCGGCGGTGCAGAACCTTGTGCATTGCATCCGGCGCTGCGATCTGGAGCTGGCGGGGCTGGCCAGCGCCTCCTATGTGGCGGGGCTGGCGGCGCTGGTGGAGGATGAACAGGAACTGGGGGCGGCCTGCATCGATATGGGCGGCGGCGCCACCGGCGTTTCCATCTTTCTGAAAAAGCACATGATTTTTGCCGATACGGTGCGGATGGGCGGCGATACCGTCACCCGTGACATCGCCGCCGGGCTGCAGGTGCCGATGGCGCTGGCCGAGCGGATCAAGACCTTCCATGGCGGCGTTTTTGCCACTGGCATGGATGACCGCGAGATGATCGAGCTTTCGGCCAATTCGGGCGATTGGGAAAAGGACCGCCGCCGGATCAGCCGCACCGAACTGATCGGCATCATGCGCCCGCGGGTCGAGGAAATCCTCGAAGAGGTGCGCGCAAGGCTCGATGCGGCGGGCTTTGACCACCTGCCCAGCCAGCAGATCGTGTTGACTGGCGGCGGCAGCCAGATTCCGGGGCTGGACGGGCTGGCGGCGAAGATCCTGGGCCAGAATGTGCGGCTGGGCCGGCCGCTGCGGGTGCAGGGGATGCCCGAGGCGGCGCGCGGCCCCGGATTTTCGGCAATGGTGGGGCTGGCGCTGTTTGCCGCCTGCCCGCAAGACGAATGGTGGGATTTCGAAGTGCCGCAGGAGCGCATCGGCGGGCGTTCGTTCAAGCGCGCGATGCGCTGGTTCCGCGACAACTGGTAGGCGCGATGCCCGGCCGGGCGGTGCCCGGTCCGCCGGGGCGGCGCGACGAAAGAGCCTGCGACCCGCCCGGCCTTGCGGCCGCGGCACCCGCTAGACCGAGCGGCGGGCGGTGGCGGACCCACCAGATGATGGTTCTTGCGCGAAATACCGCCCAAAGCCCCTGCAAATGCTCCATATTTTGTGGAATTTCGGTGTTTTTTGGGTGACGTTTCCCGCAAACCTAGCTAAAATCGGTGTAATTTCGGGGACAGTCGGCCGATCAAGGCCGCACAGGATAACAGGCGGAACCCAATGACCTTGAATCTGATGATGTCGGAGCATGAAGACCTGAAGCCGCGGATCACCGTGTTCGGGGTTGGTGGCGCGGGCGGCAACGCGGTCAACAACATGATCGAGCAGGCGCTTGAGGGTGTCGAATTCGTCGTCGCCAATACCGATGCGCAGGCGCTGCAAC
>CAZPWV010000228.1:0-3953 GCA_964590825.1 uncultured Rhodobacter sp.
AGTTCAACGATGTGACGACGAAAATCGAGCTGGAGCGGGCGGCGGAATATTCCGATACGCTGGAAAAACTGGGCACCCTGCGCCAGCAGCTCAAACTGTCACAAGACCAGTTGGAACGCACGACGCTGGTTTCGCCCATGCGCGGGGTGGTGAACAAACTCTCGGTCACCACCATCGGCGGCGTGGTCCGGCCCGGCGAGGAGATCATGCAGATCATCCCGCTGGACGAGGAAATGTTCATCGATGCCCGCATCGCGCCGAAGGACATTGCCAATGTGAAGCTGGGCCAACAGGCCACGATCAAGCTTTCGGCCTATGACTACACGATCTATGGCAGTCTTGAAGGCGCGGTGCATTTCGTTTCCGCCGATACGTTCAAGGAAGAGCGGCAACCCGATGCCGAGCCCTGGTACAAGGTGACGCTGCAGGTGGATGTTGCCCATCTGAGCGAGCGTCAGCGCAGCTTCGAGATCCGCCCCGGAATGCAGGCCACGGTCGAGCTGCACACCGGCGAAAAGACCGTGCTGCACTATCTGCTCAAGCCGCTTTACAAATCCCGCGAGGCGCTGCGGGAGCCCTAGGCGGGGGTGACGGCGGGGGCCTAGCCGACGTTTTCCTTGGCCCCGTCGAATTCGAACAGCACGGCAGAGACGTCATCGCCCAGCGCGTCGCCGGCGAAACGTTGCAAATCCCAGTATAGCGTATCCAGAAACGCACCGCCGCGCTGCCCCTGCACCGCCGCGAGCAGGCCCGCCAGCCCCTCTTCGCCCAACTGCCGGCCGTCGGGTGTGGCGGCTTCGGTGATGCCGTCCGATCCCAGAAACAGCCGGTCCCCCGGATGCAGGCGCGTGGTGACGGTCTCATAGCTGGCCCCGTCGATCAGCCCCACCGGCATTCCACCATCGCCCAGAAACTCGATCCGCCCGTCGGCGCGCATCACCGTCGGGTGCGGATGCCCCGCCTGAACCAGCGCCACCTTGCCCGAAATCAGATCGACATCGGCATAGATCAGGGTGAAATAGTTTTCGGTCTGCATCTCCTCAAGCACGAGCGTGTTGAGATAGGCCGCCAGTTCCGCCGGCTCGCGGGCGTCGTAAAAGCCGAATTCGGTCTGGATCAGGGCGATATTCTGGTCGGGCGACGAGCCCGAGAGGTAGCCCGCCAGCCGCGCCGTCATCAGCGCCGACGTGATGCCATGGCCCGAAACATCGATGCCATAAAGCCCCACCCGCCGCGCATTGATGGGAAAGAACCCGACCAGATCGCCCCCCACATGCCCGGAGGGGCGCAGCATCAGCGCCACCTGCGCATTGCCAAAACTGCGAAACCGCTCCTTGACCAGGCTTTGCTGCAGCTTGCAGGCTTCGGTCAGGTCGCGGTCGATCGAATCATAAAGCGCCTGCAACTCGCCCAGGGTCGAAGACAGCAGCCGGTTCTTGTCCTTCATCGCCTGTTCCATGGTGAGAATTCGTTCCCCGGCCGTCAACCGGGCACGCAGCTCATCGCCATTGACGGGCTTGGCCAGAAAATCATCGGCGCCACTTTGCAGCCCCTCGGCCACCTCGTTCTTCTCGGTTTTCGAGGTGAGCAGGATGAAATAACCGTAGCCTTCTCGGTTCATCACCCGGAATTCGCGGCAGAAGTCGATGCCCGACATGCCCGGCATCACCCAGTCCGACAAGACAAAATCCGGCTCGCTCTGGCGGCAGATGTCCAGCGCCTCCTCGGCGCTGCCCGCTTCGAGCACCTGATAGCCGGAGCGTGCAAGCTGCGCCGAAAGAATGCGCCGCTGCATCCGGCTGTCATCGACCACCAGAACACGGCGCGGGGCCGGCGGCGCCTCGCCCCCGCAGGTTTCCTGGCCTTGGGTCATGGTCTCGGGCACGGGCGGCTCACCGGGTTGCACATCGCTACTGACTGCGCATCATGGCCGCGCCGGTTTAAGATAGGGTGAATGCCCATTCATCGACCGCGATTAAACCTTCCGCAATCTTTGCCGCCTAATCTTGGGGGTGGTGAAGGAAATACGGGCTCTGTGGAGGGTATGATGATCGATTGGGAACGGGTCGCAGAACTGCGATCCGAAATTGGTGCCGAGGGATTTGCCGAGGTGCTGGAGCTGTTTCTCGACGAGGTCGAGGGGGTCGTGATGAATCTCGGGCGCAAGGCCGAAAAGCTGGGCGACGATCTGCATTTTCTCAAGGGATCGGCGTGGAACCTCGGCTTTCGCGGCTTCGGGGCGATGTGCCAGGATGGCGAGCGCCGCTGCGCCGCCGGCAATTGTGCCAGCGTCGATGTGGACGCAATCCTTGAGTGCTATGCCAGGTCCAAGACGCAGTTCATGGGCCGGGTGGACGAGTTCCTCTCGGCCGCCTGAGGCTAGATGAGGAATTCGGCCAAGGCTTCATCATCGGTTATGTCCCGATAGGTGAAGCCTGCGGCATCAAGCTTGGCCCGCAACACGGCAAAGGCCTGTGCTTCTTTCGTTTCGATGCCGATCAGCACCGAGCCGAAATTCCGCGCCGATTTCTTCAGATATTCGAAGCGGGCGATATCATCCTCCGGGCCGAGCATCTGCAAAAATTCGCGCAAGGCACCGGGGCGTTGCGGCATCCGCAGGATGAAATATTTCTTCAGCCCCGAATAGCGTTGGGCACGTTCCTTCACCTCGGGCAGGCGCTCGAAATCGAAGTTGCCGCCCGAGGTGATGCACACCACCGTCTTGCCGCGAATCGCATCGGCCAGTTCCGGCAGCACATCAAGCGATAGCGCCCCTGCCGGTTCCAGCACGATGCCTTCGTGGTTGAGAAGTTCCAGCATGGTCACGCAAATCCGGTCTTCGGGGGCCCGAAGGATCTGCGCCGGGATGACCCAATCCAGCGCGGCAAAGGGCTTTGCGCCAATACGGGCTACCGCCGCCCCATCGACAAAACTGTTGACACTTTTCAGCGTTACCGGCGCGCCCGCGGCCACCGCCGCCGTCAGGCTGGCCCCGCCGGCGGGTTCGACAAAGCAAAACTCCGTTTGCGGCGCGGTGGCGCGCAGATAGCCCGTCACCCCCGCCGCCAGCCCGCCACCGCCCACCGGCAGCACCACCAGATCGGGGGCCTTGGGCAGTTGGTCAAGAATTTCTACCCCGACCGAGGCCTGCCCCTCGATCACATCGGCATCGTCGAACGGCGCAAGGAAATGCGCCCCCAACCGGGTGCAGTAGATCTGCGCCGCTGCCAGAGTCTGGTCGAAATAATCCCCCGTCAGCACGATTTCGATGGCCTCGCCGCCAAAGGTCCGGGTCTTGTCGATCTTTTGCTGCGGAGTGGTGACCGGCATGAAAATCGTGCCTTTCACCCCGAAATGGCGGCAGGCAAAGGCCACGCCCTGCGCGTGATTGCCCGCCGAGGCGCAGACGAACTGCGTGGCGGCGCTGTTGCGCGCCAGAAGCTTGCGCATCGCGGTGAAGGCTCCGCGCAGCTTGTAGCTGCGCACCGGTGTCAGGTCTTCGCGCTTGAGCCAGATTTCGGCGCCATAGCGGGCCGACAGGAAATCGTTGCGCTGCAATGGCGTGGGCTCAAAGAGCGCACGCAGGGCGCGGGTGGCGGCGAGGGCTTCAAGGGCGAATTGGGTCATGGCCGCAGCTTTGGCGCGGCAAAGGGGGCCACGCAAGAACAAAGCTTTTGTATCGAGCACAATTCGCTGTCGAATCCACCGCCCGCAGGCCTTGAGATAAAGGCGAAAACCCACTATCCCGACGCAAACCAAGAACCGGAGGCCCTCCATGTCTGCGCCCAAGAAAGTCGTGCTTGCCTATTCGGGCGGCCTCGATACCTCGATCATCCTGAAATGGCTGCAAACCGAATATGGTTGCGAGGTCATCACCTTCACCGCCGACCTTGGTCAGGGCGAAGAGCTGGAACCGGCCCGCGCCAAGGCCGAGTTGCTGGGTATCAAGCCGG
>CAZPWV010000229.1:0-3939 GCA_964590825.1 uncultured Rhodobacter sp.
GTCAGATGGGTGACCGCCGCGCGGGTCGAGCAAAACACGATGGCGCGTTCGGCCTCGTGAAAGCGCAGCAGGTTGACGATGGCGTTTTCGCGGTCGGATTTGTCCACCAAGAGCGCGCGGTAATCGATATCGGCGTGCTGTTCGCGGTGGGCAATGGTGGAAATGCGCTGCGCATCGCGCTGAAACGTGGCGGCAAGCCGGGCGATTTCGGCCGGCACGGTGGCCGAGAACATCATCGTGCGGCGGGTTTCGGGCGCCGCCTGCAAGATGAATTCGAGGTCTTCCCGAAAGCCCATGTCGAGCATTTCATCGGCCTCGTCGAGCACCACCACCGACAGCGCCGACAGATCCAGCGCCCCGCGGCGGATATGGTCGCAGATACGCCCCGGCGTGCCGACCACGATATGGGCGCCGCGTTCGAGCGCACGGCGTTCGGCGCGGGCATCCATGCCACCCACCGCGCCGGTAATCACCGCGCCGGCCTTGGCATAAAGCCACGAAAGCTCGCGGCTGACCTGCTGCGCCAATTCGCGGGTCGGGGCCACCACCAGCGCACGCGGAGTATCGGGAAAGGGCGAAATGCCACCCTCGCCCAGAAGCTCGGCCGCCATCGCCATGCCGAAAGCCACGGTTTTCCCCGAGCCCGTCTGCGCCGAGACCAGAAGGTCGCGCCCGGCCAGTTCGGGCTGCGAAACCGCCTCTTGCACGGGGGTCAGGGCGGCATAGCCCTTCGCGGCCAGCGCCTCGGCAAGCACGGCGGGAAGGTGGGGAAACTCGGTCATCGGGGGGCTTTCGAAAGGGCGGAAAGCGCAGCCCTTACGCGCATTCCGCCATGAAAGAAAGGCCCCTCTTTCATCTTGCCTAAAATACCTTGGGGGGAATTGGCCGAAGGCCAAGGGGGGCAGCGCCCCTGCCCTGCGCCCCCTGCCCGGTCAGACCCATTTTGCCAGGGGCGGCAGGCTCATCAGCACGGCATCGGCATTGTGGCCGCTCTCCAGCCCGAATTTCGTGCCGCGATCATAGACGAGGTTGTATTCGGCATAAAGCCCGCGGTGGATGAGTTGCGCCTCGCGGTCGGCCGCGCTGGATGGCGTGCCCAAGCGCCGCTCGGTCACCGGCAGGAAGGCCGGAAGAAAGGCCTGGCCCACCGCCTGGGTAAAGGCAAAATCGGCCTCCCAACTGTCCGCCGCGGCCCCGCCGCTGTTGAGATCATCGTAGAAAATCCCGCCCACGCCGCGCGCCCGACCCCGGTGCGGCACAAAGAAATATTCGTCCGCCCAGGCCTTGAAACGCGGGTAATAGGCCGCGTCATGGGCATCGCAGGCGGCGGCGAGCGTGGCGTGAAAATGCGCGGTATCCTCGGGGTATTCCAGACAGGGGTTGAGATCGGCGCCGCCGCCGAACCACCAGGCCGAGGGCGTCCAGAACATCCGCGTGTTCATGTGCACGGCGGGGGTGTGCGGGTTGCGCATATGCGCGACCAGCGAAATCCCCGAGGCCCAGAACCGCGGATCGGCGCCGATCCCCGGCACCCCGCGCGCCGCCATCGCCTTTTGCGCGGGCGGCGCCAGCGCGCCCCAGACGGTCGAGATGTTCACCCCCACCTTTTCGAACACCCGGCCGCCGCGCATCACGCTCATCAGCCCGCCGCCCTGATCCTCGCCCTGCGGCCCGCGCCGGGAGGTGGGCGTCACTTCGAAACGGCCCGCCTCAGCCGCCGCCTCCGGCTGTGCCTCGAACCGCGCCTCGAGCGCCTCGAAAGCGGTCACGATCTGGTCGCGCAGGCGCCCAAACCAGGCGCTGGCCCGCGCCTTGCGGGTGTCGAAATCGGTGTCGGTCATCGCAGTCTCCCTTTGGCGCAGACTTAGCAGCCCGGCCCGCGCGGGGGAATTGCGTTTTGCGCCCCCATGCGCGAGATTGGCACAAACAGTTGCGAGGTGGATGATGCGCAAGATTTCCCTGCTGATCCTTTTGGCCCTTGCCGCCTGCGGCACCCCGCAAGAGCAGTGCATCAACCGCTCCACCCGCGAATTGCGCAACCTGCAAAGCCTGTTGCAGGAGGTCGAGGGCAACCTTGCGCGCGGCTACGCCTGGGAGGAATACGAGGTTCCGATGACGCGCTGGGAGGTCTGCGGCTCCACCACGATCACCCGCCCCGACGGCACGGTGATCGAGAAACCGCAGATGTGCCTTGAAGATTACAGCGTCACCCGGCGCCGCCAGGTGGCCATCGACCCCGGCGCCGAAACCCGCAAGCGTGACGGTTTGCGCAAGAAGATCAAACAGTTGACGCCGCAAGTCACGGCCGGGATCGCGGCCTGCAAGGCGGCCTACCCGGAATAGGGTCAGAACGCCGGCACCGCCACCGCATCGATCAGCCCGCGCCCTCCATCGACTGCGATGATCTCGCCGGTGACAAAACCGGCACCGGGCGAGGCAAGGAATTGCACCGTATCGACCAGTTCGCCCGGCGCCGCGATCCGGCCCAGCGGCGTGCCTTCGGCAATCGCCTCGCGCCAGCTGCCATGCTCTTTCAGCGCCGCCTGCAAGGAGGCGCTCATCACCGAGGCAAAGGCGACCCCGTTGACACGGATGCGATGCGGCGCCAGCGCCACCGCCAGCGCCCGCGTGGCCTGGTCCTGCGCCGCGCAGGCAATCGAATAGGCCAGCAATTCGGGCTGCGTGCGCCGCCCCGCCAGCGTCGAGATATTGACGATCGAGCCCAGTTCGCCGCTGCTGCGCCCGTCCCTCTCGGCCTGCGCAATCATCCGCCGGGCCGTCATCTGCGACAGCCGCAGCGAGGCTTTCATGTTCTGGCGCAGCATGTCTTCGAGCACGGAATCGGCGGCATCGAGCGGGTCTGCGGTGGGCGCAAAACTGCGCGCCGCATTGACCAGAATGTCAATGCGTTCAAAGGCATCGACCGTGGCCGACAGCAGGTTGGCCACCGTCAGCTTTTCGCACAGATCGCCGGAAAATATCCGCACCGGCCCCTCGGAACGGGCCGCCTCGCCCCATTCGGCGGCCAGCCGCGCCTCGTCGATATCGGCGCACATCACCTGCGCGCCGCGGTCCAGAAAATGGCGGGCAATGGCCAGCCCGATACCGTTGGCGGCACCGGTGACGATGGCGGTCTTGCCGGAAATGACGAGCGTCATGCGAGCTCCGTTTTGGGCGGCAGAGCCGCTGGTTCAGTGGCGGCAGAGCCGCTGGATCAGTCGCGGCAGAGCCGCTGCGGGGCCGAGACTAGCCGATTTCAGCGCCGGGTGCGAGCCACGCGGCGCCGTGCCGCAGCGGAAGATCTGCCCGCCGCGGCCGCCGGGGCGGCGGGGGCAGCGGGGCTGGCGGCGGCCGCGGCGGGGGTAGTGGCATGGGCAATCGGGCGCTCGGCCCGGATCACCCGAAAGGCGCCGTCGCGCCCGCCGGGCGGGGTCAGCTCGGTCACCTCGTGAAACAGGCTGCGCAGCAGCGCATCATAGGGTAGATGCCGGTTGGCCACCATCCACAGCGTGCCCGACAGCGACAAAAGCCCCGCCGCCGCACGGATGAACGCCTGCCCAAGACCGGGGTCGGCGGCGCGCGAACTGTGGAATGGCGGGTTCATCACCGCGCCCAAAGGACGATTTTCCAACTTGAACCGGGTCGCATCGGCCCAATGAAAGCGGGCACGCGGGTCAGAAATGTTCATTTTCGAACATTCCAGCGCGGCATGTTCGGCCTCGACCAGATCGAGGGTCTCGACCCCTTTGCGCGCCAAAACCTGCGCCGCAAGCCAGCCCCAACCCGCCCCCAAATCGACCATGCTGCGCGGCAGCACCTCGGGCAGACAGGCGGCAAGCGCCGCTGAACCCCGATCCACCGCATCGGCGGAAAAGACCCCCGGCAGCGTGGTAAAACCCGGCGCCGCCAGCATCGGCCGCGCCGCCCAATCGGCCAGAG
>CAZPWV010000230.1:0-3930 GCA_964590825.1 uncultured Rhodobacter sp.
GCTTGGCCTCTTCGCCGAACCATTCGATGAAGCTGGCGCCATAGGCGATCTCGCCTTTCGCCTCGAGAAGCGGCTTGCCCATCTCGGCGGTGAGGATCAGGCCAAGGTCATCCTGGTTGGCCATCATCAGCTCGAACCATTTGCGCATCACGGCGGCGCGTTCCTTGCCGGTGCGGGCGGCCCAATCCTTCATCGCGATCTGGGCGGCGGCGATGGCGCGGGCGGTCTCGACGCGGGTCAGGTCGGGGACCGCGCAGATCACGTCGCCCCGCGCGGGGTTGGTGACATCGAATGTGGCGCCGGAGTCGGCATCGACCCATTCGCCGGCAACAAGCGCCTTGGTGCACAGCAGGCTTGGGTCTTTCAGAAGCGATTTCAGGGTGGAGGCAGTGTCGAGCATGGCAAATCTCCCGGTTTTGGGCATGATGGCAGGGAAGCACGCGGCGGCGCGGATGTAAATTGCCCGCCGTGGCAAGCAAGGGGGGCGGAGTTGACCGATCTGAGCGATGCCTATGCCAATATGGCCTATATTCCGGGGGGCGAGGCCTATCCGGCGCGCTGGGCGGCGGCGGCCGGGGCGTTTCGGTCCAGGGCCGATTGGCGCAGCGAGGCCTATGGGCCGGGGCCGCGCCATCAGATCGATCTTTTCGTTCCGCGTGCCGCGCCAAAGGGGCTGATGGTGTTTTTCCATGGCGGCTACTGGCTGCATTTTTCTCCGCGCGACTGGTCGCATCTGGCGGCGGGGGCCGTGGCGGCGGGCTGGGCGGTGGCGCTGCCCGGCTATGATCTGGCGCCGAACGTGCGGCTGGGCGAAATCACCGCGCAGGCGAGTTTGGCGCTGCAGGTGGCGGCGCGCCACATTGGCGGGCCCCTGCGGCTCTGCGGCCATTCGGCGGGGGGGCATCTGGCGGCGCGGATGCTGTGCCCCGATGTGTTGCCCCCCGATCTGATTGCGCGGCTTCAAATGGTGGTGCCGATCTCGCCGCTCTCGGATCTGGCGCCGCTGTTGCGGACCGCGATGAATGCCGAATTGCGGCTTGATGCCGAAGCGGCGCAGGCCGAAAGCCCCCGGCACTGCCCCGCCCCTGCGGTGCCGGTGCATGTCTGGGTGGGGGCGCAGGAACGCCCCGCCTTTCTCGATCAGGCGCGCTGGCTGGCCGAGGCCTGGGGGGCGGGGCTGACCATCGAGCCGGGGCGGCATCATTTCGATGTGGTCGAGGGGCTGGAACAGCCCGGCCATCCGCTGCTGCAAACCCTGCTTGGCTAAGCGAAGAAGGGGGCGCCGCCCCCGGCCTTGCGGCCTCCCCCGAGGTATTTCGGGCAAGATGAAATCAAAACAGATCCTGCCAGCAGGGTTGCAGGTCGCCGGTCTGCGGCCGTGCCAGCCAGATCGCACGGGCAATGGCGCGGGCAAGGCAGCAGGCGGCGGCGTGGCCCAGCAGGAACGGGTCGGTCTGCGGGTCGGGCAGGGGTTTTTCGCCGGTGGCGGCGGCAAAGACCAGATCGCCATCGAAAGGGGTGTGGCTGGGTACAAGGGCGCGGGCCATGCCGTCATGCGCGGCGATGGCAAGGCGGCTCGCCTGCGCCTGTGAAAGCCGGGCATCGGTGGCGACAATGGCAAGGGTGGTGGCCTCGCCGCGACGTTTCATGGGCGCGGGTTCGGCGGTGGCGGGGTAAGAACCCGCCACCCCCAGCCCGCCAAATTCACCGGCAATTTCCCAGGGCGCCGCCCAGAAGTGGCGGCCGTCGCCCACCGTCGCCTGGCCCAGCGCATTCACCGCCACCAGCGCCCCGAGCGTCAGCCCGTTCTCCAGCCGCACCGAGGCCGAGCCAAGCCCGCCTTTCAGGTTTCCCGTCATCGCGCCAAAGCCTGCCCCCGCCGTGCCCAGCGCAAAATTGGCCCCGGCATCGTCAAGCGCCTTGCGGCCCAGCGCGGCATAGGGGTTTTGCGTCCAGTCCTTGGCGCCGCCGTTCAGCAGATCGAACAAGATCGCCGCCGGCACGATCGGCACCCGCACCGGCCCGACGGCAAAGCCGCGCCCGATGGCCCGCAGCCCCTCGGCCACCCCCGAGGCGGCATCGAGCCCAAAGGCGGACCCCCCCGAAAGCACCAGCGCATCGACCTCGGTCACCAGCTTGTCGGGGGCCAGAAGCTCGGTTTCGCGCGTGCCCGGTGCGCCGCCCATCACATGCACGGCGGCCGTGAACGGGCGGGCGGCGCTCAGCACGGTGACGCCCGAGCGCAGCGCCGCGTCATCGGCGTTGCCCACCACCAGCCCCGCCACATCGGTGATAAGATTGCGCGGCCCCGGCCTCATGCGGCTCTCCCAAGGTTTTTCCCATCTGTTGCGCGGCTGCGGGCGCGGTCAAGGGCCAGTTTGCCGGGACGGGCCGCAGATGACGCCATGGCCCTGGTGAGGGGGGGCTGCACGGCCGGGCTTGCGGGATGCGCCCGGCTTTGGCAATCTGTGTGCGAGCCGTGGCGATGGCGTCGCCACCGGGTCTTTGGCCCGATGCTTGCGGAGGTCTCCGCTTTCGTCCTGAACGCCGGGATCTTTCGGGGTCCGGCGTGGCCCCAAGGGGATTGCGACGATGCAAAGACCGGAATTCTACAGTTGCGAGAATGGCCCCAAGGGGCCGCTGCCGTTTGATGCCGCGGAATACGAGGCCCGGCTGGAGGGGCTGCGCGATCTGATGGCCCTGCACGGGCTCGACGCCTGCCTGCTGAGCTCGATGCACAATATCGCCTATTATTCGGGGTTTCTTTACTGCGCCTTCGGGCGGCCCTACGGGCTTGTGGTCACCGCCGACCGCGCGGTGGTGATTTCGGCCGGTATCGACGCCGGTCAGCCCTGGCGGCGCTCGCATGGCGAAAGCCTGACCTATACCGACTGGGCCCGCGACAATTACTGGCGGGCGGTGCGCCATGTGATTGGCGAGGGCCGGGCGGTGGGGGTCGAGGCCGATCACCTGACGATGGTGGCGGCCGACAAGTTCAACCATTTCCTGCGCCCCAAACGCGGCATGGATATTTCGCCGGCCACAATGGCGCAGCGGATGGTGAAAAGCCCGGCCGAGATTGCGCTGATTGCCCAAGGCGCGGCGGTGGCCGATATCGGCGGCCATGCGATTCGCGACACCATCCGCGAAGGTCTGCGCGAGATTGACGTGGCGATGGCCGGGCGCGACGCGATGGAGGCCGAGATTGCGCGACGCTTTCCCGATGCCGAATATCGCGACACCTGGGTGTGGTTTCAGTCGGGGCGCAATACCGACGGGGCGCATAACCCGGTCACCGGGCGGGTGCTGCGGCGGGGCGACATTCTCAGCCTGAACTGTTTCCCAATGATTTCAGGATATTATACCGCGCTGGAGCGCACCATGTTCGTGGCCGAGGTGGATGCGGCCAGCCTGAAGATCTGGCAGGCCAATGTGGCCGCGCATGAATATGGCATGAGCCTGCTGCGGCCCGGTGCGCGCTGCGATGAGGTGACGCAACAGATCAACGCCTTTCTGGCCGAGCGTGACCTGCTGCAATTCCGCACCTTTGGCTATGGCCACAGCTTTGGCGTGCTGAGCCATTATTATGGCCGCGAGGCGGGGCTGGAGCTGCGCGAAGACATCGATACCGTGCTGGAGCCGGGCATGGTGATCTCGATGGAGCCGATGCTGACCCTGCCCGAAGGCATGGCGGGGGCGGGCGGTTACCGCGAGCATGACATTCTGGTGATCGGCGAAGCCGGCGCCGAGGATATCACGAAATACCCCTATGGCCCGGAGTTCAACGTGATCGGCTGAGGCGGGCGTTCCGGGGTCGGAAGCAGGGCCGGGGGCGGAAGTGCGGCTGGGGGCGCGGCTGGGGCGCCCCCGTTTCAGCCGCTTTTCAGCCGGCTCTCGATCAGCAGCCCGTCCTCGTCGAGGATCGGATGC
>CAZPWV010000231.1:0-3869 GCA_964590825.1 uncultured Rhodobacter sp.
CAGATCGTAGCTTCCGTCACTGTCCGATTTTCGGGGGGTAGCTCATATTTCGCCAAGCGCATCTGCCCCGGCCTTGCCATCCTCTTCGACCTTCTTAAGCTTTTGCGCCGCCGCATCGGCCTTATTGCCCGCCTCCACATAGCTCTGGGCAAGCCGGTCCACTTCGGCGCTCAGCTCAGGCGTTATCGCCCTACCTTCGCGTTGTGCGGCGGCCAGAAGCTCGGCGCGCTTGCGGGCGAACTCGATAGCATCGGCATAACTTTTGCCGGAAGTCGCCGCCGCCACCAGCGCCACAGCTTCGGCCTCAAGCGCGGCCTTCTCGCGTTGCAGGTCAGCGACGGCCTGTTCGTAGCTGTCACGGCTGCGACCACCGCCGCCACCTTTCCCAAGCGCCGGGTCGGTTTCGCCAAGAAGGGGTGGAGCCGGACGCGGACGAGGCGAAGTTGTCGGGGCATAAGGGCTGCTTTGCGCATAGCTACCCGAGCGCGCTTCGGCGATAGCCTCGCCGCGTGTATCTCCAAGCGGGGAAGCCCCACCGGGCAGGGTATTTCGCACCTCGGCTGCTTTGTGGCGCAACGCTTCGAGCGCATCCCAGAGACCACCGAGGCGTTCGATTATTTTACCGAACCCCGCGTCGTCAATGTCGGTGACGGCCCCGAGTGCTTCCTGCGCTTTGAGGATCAAATCGGCCATCGCGCTCTCGAAGTCACCCGCGCTGATTGTGCCCGCGTCCAACTCGCCCGCGAGGCGCTGCATCCCTTGCGCCGCCTCAAAGAGTGCATCGGCGGCTTGGGTGTCACCCATGCTATTAAGTTCGTTGCTGAGCCTTTGCAGGTAGGGGGTGAGCGTATTAGCTTCGGCTCCGAACCTCTCGTAAAGGCTCAACAAATTGCCAATCGACTCGGCGTTGTCAGCGACGGCCTGTCCGTTGCCGTCAAGCGCTTCGCTGACCTTCGGCCCAAGGATTTGCGGCGCCTGCGCCCCATTGCGGAAGAGGTCCGAGGCGGCGAGCTTGTCGGTTTCGATCTGAGCGTTCGCTACTTGGGCCGCGAAGTCAGCCACCCCGAGCGCAACGTGTTGCCAGCCCCGGTGCATGGATTCACTGAGCGCCGTATAGCGCCGGTCAAGTTCATCGGCCTTGGCGATCTGCTCTTCGGTCATCACCGAAGCGCTGCCCATCATCCGAGCGATACCGGCCTCGCCCCGGCTGAGCATTTCAACAAAGCGCTCGCCACCCGTGCCGCCAAATACCTCATCAGCGATTCGGATTTGCGCGGCCTTGTCCACGCCATCAAGGCGTTTGACGATTTCGAGCATGAGTGCCGAGGGGTCTTTAAGGCGTTTGGCGAGGTCGGTTGCATTGAAGCCAAGCCGCTTGAACGCATCCGCGCCCGAGCCGTTGCCCGTGGTGACGAACTCGTCGGCGCGCAGGCTCAACTCTTTGAAGCCATCGGTCAGCGCGTCAACGCTGACACGGTTTTGCGTGGCAACGTAGCTCCACCGCTGGAAGTCTTCTGCGGCCACACCTGCGCGCCGCGCCGCGTTTCCGATCTCGGCAATGTCGCGCACCGTAGAGCGCACTTGACCGGCGGCAATGCCAAGGCCCGCACCAAGGCCAGCCCCGGCCAAGCCCGCAATGCCAACGCCAAGGAGGGGAATGTTCTTGAACGCCCTCGCCATCTTTGAGCCGAGGCCGTCATAAGTCTTCGCCATGCGCGCAGTGGATTGCTTCGCGCGCTCTTCCATTTGTCGCGCGGCTTTGGCCTGCGCTTGGCTGGCCTTTCTCAGCGCCTTCTCAAGTTTGTCGATCCGGGCTTCAACGGGAACAATCAAGCCGGGCAGGTTCGCATCAGTCATTCGCTCATACCTCAAAACGTGAAAATCTCGGCATCTTCGCCGGTGTAGTTGGATTTGTTGCTCTCACCGGCCACGGCGCGGTGAACGGCCATCGCAGATGCAACAGCCCCGTCTATGCGGTCGGTCTTCTTGCCCTTGTGCATCCGAACAAGGCCGGTGCTTTCGTTCCGGCTGGTAACCGCGCTGTCGAAGTGGTGGCGCAAGACAGGGTGGCCGTTGTGGCGGATCATCTGGCCGTTGACGGTGCGTTCCAGATCACCAAGCGCAACGCCCATCGAAAGCGGCGCTTGGCGCAGCTCGATCACCGGCAACCCGTCATCATAGAGCCGCTGCATGATCTGCCGGGCAAGGTGGGGGTCAAACGCGATCTCGCGCACGTCATGGCGCGCGGCCAGCTCGCGCAAGTGATCCTCTACCGCCTCGGGGTTGATGATCGGGCCGGGCGTGGCTGTGATCAGCCCTTCATCGCGCCAGCGCTCATAGGGAACGCCGTCGCGCTCGCCGCGCCCTTTCAGGTCATCACCCGGCACGAAGAACCACGGCTTGATGGTAATCTGCCCGTCCGGGTGCCGCCATGCGGCCACAACGGCAGCGGTATCGCCGGACAGGGCCATATCGACGCCCACCCAGCACGACAGTGCCTCAAGGTCGGTTTCATCATCCTCGAAGCACCGGGCGTCATAGGTCGCCATGCTGAACAGCGGGTCGCGGCTGTTCCCGAACCAGATATTCAAGTTGTATTGCTGGAAGCTGTAGCGCTCTGCCGGATGGTCTTTGGCCTCTTTCGCCAGACTGCGCAGGCCCGACAGGCTGGGGAAGCCATGCTTGAGGCCGGGATTGACCCGGTGCCAAACGTCCTCGCTCTGCCAATCGTCATCCGGTTCGGCGGCAAAGATGATCGGCAGAAACTCGGGGTTGTCGATCTCACCCAGGGCGACACGCCGGGCATAGTCGTATTGCTCTGCGGCCAGCGTCTCATGCCCCCGGCCTGCCGTGGTGGCGATCACCATGAGGCTACTATCGGTCTTCGCAAGGCCGGATTTCAGAGCCTCCCACAGATCCCGCCCTTTCCATGCGTGGATTTCATCGGCCAGCACGAAAGCCGGTGTGGTGCCGTGTTGTGCGCGGCCATCACTCGACACGGCGCGCAGGCGGGCACCGCTTTTCAAGTCGGTGATCTGCTTGGCGCTGTTGAAAGCGTCGTGAATGCGTGTCGCGGCCACAAGGCGTTTATCTTCGCGGATGATGTCTGCGGCCTCACGAAAGCCGATACCGGCCTGTTCCCGATCGGACGCGGCAAAGATCACCTGCCCGGCAGGCACCTTCTCGGGGCCGATGACATGCAACAGCGACAGGGCAGCGGCCAAGCTCGTTTTCCGGTTCCCGCGCGGCAGCATGAGAAAAACCGTTTTCACGATCCGGCGCCCGTCTTCATGGCGCGGCCCATAGATGCGCCGCACGATGCGCTCTTGAAACGGTGCAAGCTGGAAAGCCCGTTTCGGTGACGTGCTGGCCGGGTGGCGCAGCAGGCACAGGAACTTCACGGCGCGCTCACCGTGCCCCAGCGGGTCGGGGATGGTGCTGCCATCCTCGATCCATGCCGGGTATGTGCTGGCCGTGGTCATGGTCATACCGCAAGCGGGTTGTCGGCGTCGTCTTCATCCGGCAGCCCAGCACCGATCCGGGCGCGGCTGGTCGGGGTCAGGCCGTATTCGGCGGCAAGCTGGCGCGCGGTGGTCATGTAGCGGATTTGCAGGCCACCAAGTTTCAAATCGGGAATGCTCCCGGCGCTCATAGTGTCGGCAATGGTGCGCGCAGCACCCACCGCCGCGCAGTAGTTTTCCACCCCCGCCAAGTCGGCTTTGGTGATCACCTGCCGGGCAATGAGCTGCGGCATGATCCGTTTCCACTCCGCCTTTGCATGAGGTGACAGGTGCTTGGGCACCGGCGGCGCTTTGGTCAGGGCATTGCTATCCGGGCTAAGGGCAGGCTTCACGCCGCGCGAATGAACG
>CAZPWV010000232.1:0-3848 GCA_964590825.1 uncultured Rhodobacter sp.
ATGCAGTGGCGCGCATTCGGGTCGAGGTTGTTCGAGCGCAGCCCGGCCTTGAGCAGCTTGACCGCCGCATAGCCCTCCCAGATCGTCCATTGGCCCGAGCCGAACATGCCCACCGCAGAAGGGCCCTTTTCCTTCAGCGCGGCCTTCCACTTTTCGGCCATGATGGTGAAGGCTTCGTCCCAGCTGACCGGGGTGAACTCGCCTTCCTTGTCATAGACGCCGTTTTTCTTGCGCAGCAGCGGCGTGGTCAGGCGGTCCTTGCCATACATGATCTTGGACAGGAAATAGCCCTTGATGCAGTTCAGCCCGCGGTTCACCGGGGCTTCCGGGTCGCCCTGGGTGGCGACGACACGGCCGTTTTCCGTGCCCACCAGCACCGAGCAGCCGGTGCCGCAAAAGCGGCAGGCGGCCTTGTCCCAGCGGATCGCGTCGGTGGCGGCCACGGCGGGGGTGGCAAGCGGAATGCCGGCCGCCGAGGCGGTGGCGGCGGCGGCAGTGGCCTTGAGCAGCGTGCGGCGGGTGGTCTCGATCGTCATGGGTCAAATCTCCCGGATCAGCAGGGGGTTGCGGGCGCGGCTTGCGTCGGCGCCTCGAAGTGGTGGTAGGAAAGCGCAATGCCGATCACGCCGGGGATCTGGTGCAGATCCATGATGCGGTCGGCGGCAGAGGCGGTATCGGTATCCTCGACGGTGATGACGATGCGGCCCTTGTCATGGGCGTGCACCTCGCAGCCGTCACGGGCGGCAATGGCGGCACAGACCGCTTCGGTGCGGTCGGGCATGGACTGCACAAGGCATCCGCAGATGTTCAGCATGGGCCGGGCTCCGTAAGGGTTGAAGGGGGCAGGGTCGCGGGCGGCAAGTCTGCGGGCGGCACGTCTGCGGGCGGCAAGTCTGCGGTTGGCAAGTTTGCGGTTGGCAGGGTCGCGGGCGGCCGGAAAAGCGCAATCGCGCCCACCGGGCAGGGCGCCACGCAGGCGCCGCAGCCGGTGCAGGCGTCGGGGTCAAAGCCGGGGCGGGCACGGCCGCCGGGCATCGGGCGAAAGCGGATGGCACCGGCGTCGCAATGATCTTCGCAGATCCGGCAGCCGGTGCCCAAGGATGACAGGCAGCCGTCAGAGGCGGTGGCGCGCCAGCCAAAGGCCTGCTGCCCCGCACGCAGCGCGCCGGTGGTGCAGGCGGCGGTGCAGGCGCCGCAAAAGCTGCATCCGCCCTCGCGCGGGTCGAACACCGGAAAGCCCTCGCCGTCGCGCAGCAACAGCCCGTCCGGGCAGGCACGGGCGCAATCGCCGCATTGGGTGCAGGCCTCTTCGAACAGCATCGGCGCCAGCGCGCCGGGGGGGCGGGCAAATGTGGCTGCACGAATTCGGCCGCGCAAAAGGGCGCGCCGCGAAGCGGAGGGTTGCATCGGTTCGACTTGCCTTGTTGCGGGGCGGTGCGGTTGCGCCGTGGGGCCGCATCTGGGTAAAGCGCCCGGACCTGAGGGAGGGGCCGTCGAGCGCATGTCCAACTCTGTTCACGGTTCCGTTATCGGTCGCCTTGACAAAAGTCATGCCGCGCCAGAGCCGGGCTGCGACCAGAAAGCCCGACCAGAATAAGGGCACAAAGGTTCATCGCCAGCGCATAGATCAGCCCCGGCAGCGCAAGTTCGGGCCGCCCCATCACCGGGCCGGCCACAAAGATCGTCAGCGCCACATTTTGCAAGGAGGCCTCGATGGCGATGGTGCGCCCGGCCACCGGGCCCAGCGCCAGCAGCCGCGCCACGCCCAGCCCCAGAAGCGGCGCCGCCGTGGCCAGCACCAGCACCGCCAGCCCCGCCGCCCCCGCCGCGGCGCGCATCGCGCCCCAGTTCTGCACGAAAGTGGCCAGCACCATCAGCGCGAACAACCCCTTGGCCAGCGGCGCCAGGCGCGGCGCAAGCCAGCCCGAAACGCCGGGGGCGAACCGCGTCAGCGCCATTCCCGCCAAGAGCGGCGCAATGCCCACCGCCGTCATCGCCAGCGAGATCCGCGCCAGAAGCGCCGGGGCCGGCGGGGCGATGCCGCTGGCCGCGAGCACCACGGGCAGGCTGAGCGGCGCCGCCAGCGAGGTGACCAGTGTCATCGCCACCGAAAGCGCCACCGCCCCCCGCGCCAGATGGGTGATGTAGTTCGAGCTGACCCCGCCGGGGCTGGCCGCCACCAGCATCAGCCCGGCAAAGACGGCCGGCTCAAGCCGCAGCGCGGTGCCGATCAGCCAGGCCAGCACCGGCAGGGCGAGCATCTGCACCGCCAGCCCGGCGGCCAGCGCCCGTGGCTGGCGCAGCGTGGCGGCCAGATCGGCGCCGCGCAGGCGCAGCCCCAGCGACAGCATCAGCACCATCATCGCAACCGGCAAAAAGGCAGAGATCGCAGCGGCCATCGGACCCTCCGTTTTTGTCTGAATGCCTGCCTCGCCGGGCCGCTGCCCTGACCAAAGTCAAGGCCGCGCCTTGCGCCCCCGCCTAGCGTGCCGCCACACCCGAAGAAGGAGCCTCACCATGCTCACCCGACGTTTGCTGATTTCTTCCGCCCTTGCACTTGTGGCCGGGGCGGCTCTGGCCGAACATGCCGATCTCGAACCCGAAGCCGGGGCCGACGATCTGCCGATGGCGCGGCGCTTCATGATGGAAGACGCCTGGGGCAATGCCGTCACCGGCGATGATTTTCTGGGCCGCTTCGTGCTGGTCTATTTCGGCTATACCGGTTGCCCCGATGTCTGCCCCACCACGCTTTCGACGATTGCCGAGGTGCTGGAGGCGCTGGGCCCGCAGGCCGAGCAGCTCACCCCGCTGTTCGTGACCGTCGATCCCGATCGCGACACGGCGATCTTGCTGCAGGACTACGCGGCCGCCTTTGACAAGCGCATCGTGCCGCTGCGCGGACCCAAGGAATACACCGATCACATGGTCCGGGTCTTCAACTCGCGCTACGAGCGTTACACCCCCGATCCGGCGCATCCCGAGGATTATGCCATCGATCACACCGCCTCGATGGCGCTGCTTGGCCCCGAGGGGCTGCTTGTCAAGCGCTATCCGCACGGGCTGAGCGCGGCGGAAATCACCGCCGATCTGTCGGCCCTGATCGCGGCGGCGCCGCGCAAATGAGCCGGGCACACCGCCGGCAGGCCCCGGTAAACCGGCGGCAGGCGCTGGCGCTGGCGCTGGGGGCGGGCGCTCTGACCCTTGGCGCGGCGCGCGGGCGGGCCGAAGTGGCGGCCGAAGCTGGGGCGGCAGAGGCTGTGGTCGCGGTGGCTTCGGCGGTGTCGCTGCTGCGCCCGGCGGTGCCGCGGCGCGCGGCGGCGGCGCTGGAGTTGCGCGGCGAGGACAAGCGCGTGCAGCGGCTGGGCGATCTGGCCGCCGGGCGTGCGGTGATCTTGAACCTCTGGGCGCCCTGGTGCCTGCCGTGCCGGCGCGAAATGCCCTCGCTGGCGCGGCTGGCACGGGCGTTGGACGGGGCGGGGGCGCTGGTGCTGCCGCTGGCCTTTGAGTGGCGCGGCGCCACGGCGGTGCGGCGGTTTTTCACCGAAACCGGAATCGAGGGCCTGCCGGTCTGGATTGGCGATGGCGCGAATCTCATGGCCACGCTGGGGCTGGAAAACCTGCCCACCACGGCGATCATCGACCGGCAGGGGATGATGGTGCAAACCATCGCGGGCGAAGCGCATTGGGACGACCCCGCCACGATTGCCTGGGCGCAATCGCTCTAGGGTACGATTGCCTGGGCGCAAACCCTGGCGGGGTGGCGGGGGCAACCCCGCCTGCCGGGGCCCGCCCGCGCCGGATCAGACCAGATCGGTCCGGGCAAAGCGCCAATAGCCGATCGCCGCCAT
>CAZPWV010000233.1:0-1818 GCA_964590825.1 uncultured Rhodobacter sp.
GCCCGTAAAGCTTCTTCGAATGCGGTCCGTGCCCGACGCAGCTCGCCGGTTTGCCGTTGCAGCACGCCGAGATCCACACTCAACCGTACACGCACTTGGGGATCCTTGACGGTTTGCACCGCTCGCCCCAACTGTCGTGCCGCCTCGACCGCGCGATCCAATGCGAGGCTGAGGCGGACGAAGCGCTCTCGGGCCCCGTCGTCTGCGGGTTCGGACACTACGACGGGCCCAAGCAGCTCCAGCGCGCCCGCGGGATCGCCAAGGATCTCCTCGCGCAGTACGGCGAGTCGTCGCGCTACCTCGTTGCGGCGTGGTCCACGTGCGACCTTGAGTTCCTGGGCAAGCAGCGCCGCCGCCCGATCGAGATTGCCCATGCGCTCGTGCGCCGACGACAAAACTGCGAGCGCCCGTGGCGCCATCATCGATACCGAGCAGAGCCGCTCCGCTGCCGATAGCGCGAGGTCGTGGCCGGGCATCAACGGTAAAATGGCTTCCACTTGCGCCATTGCCTTGGGTGGCTCCGGCAGTTCGCTCGTGTAGATCCCGAGCAGACGCTCTCTCAGTGACATGGCCTGCTGTTCCGAGATATCGGCTTGAGCCAGTCTCGCTTCCATGCGCTTTGCGGCTTCGCGTACTCGGCCGGCCGCGAGCAGGTGTTCCTCGAGCGGTTCCGCCGCAACGGATAGCGTTGGTTCGAGTTGTAGGATTTGCTCGAGCACCTCAATCGCCGTCACATGGTCGCTTTGCTCGTCACGCGCACACTGCAGCGCCACTTCGATGTGGCTGCCGCGTGCGACGGGATCCGACTGCATCCGAGCCAGTATCAGATGCACGCGTCCAAGCCGACCTAGGCGCGCCTGCGTGCTGAGCCAAAGCTGCAGCCGTTCGGTGTTCTGCATTCGTTCGGGAGCGAGCGCGAGCACCTTCTCGGCATGATTGATCGCGGTGTCGATATCGCGAAACACGTCGGCAAAGAACGTCGCCGCGTGATCGAACAGCTCGACTTGAGCGTCGTGGTTCAGCGACCGCGTGCGTCGCTCATGCGTCACCTGCTCGTAGGCGAAGGCAAGGTCCGGTTCTCGCTGATCGCGCTGAGCGGCGCCATCGACGGGCTGACGATCCGCGACCTGCACCTGCGCCACGGTGGCCGCGCCATCGACAGCGCCGAGGGCAGCCGGCTGACCGGGTTGCATCTGGAGGGCTGCTCGGGCCTTGGCCTCGGGCGCGGCTTCGCGCGGTTTCACAGCCTGTCGCATTCGCTGCTGCGCAACCTCGTGCTGGATGCGGCGCTGACCGATGGCGGCGAAACGCGGGTGGTGCAACTGATCTGGGTGGGCGCGGGCGAAGACCTGCGGTTCGAGCATCTGCGCCTGCGCAACGCCGTCAGCGCAAGGGGGGCCATGGCGCGCGGCTCGGGCTATGTGCAGGGCGACGGCGTGGTTCTCGAGGCCGACACCCGCAACGCCCGGTTTTTCAATTGCCACGCCGAGGAAATGGGCGATGCCGGGTTCGACCTGAAATGCGACGGCGTCGAAATGAGCGATTGCTCGACGCGCAATTGCAAATACGGGGTGCGGATCTGGCGCGGCGGGGCCGAAAACCGGCTCTCGCGGCTGAGCCTGAGCGCGCCGCGGGCGCGGGCCGAAAATGCCGGGGCCTGCCTGTGGATGGGCGGGCGGGCGGTGCTTTCGGATTGCCTGCTGCGCGGCGGGCCGGACAGCGCGGTGATCCGCTTTGGCAAGGGGCTCGATGGCCTGACGCCCGGCCTGCGGATGACCGGCGGGGCGGTGGAAACCGCCGGTGGCAGCTTTCTGGCCG
>CAZPWV010000233.1:1828-2156 GCA_964590825.1 uncultured Rhodobacter sp.
GCGAGGTGATTTTGCGCGAGGTGCGCGTCGATGGGCGGCGCATCACCGGTCGCGCGCTCTGGGATGGACGGGAGATCAGATTCGCGTGAACTCAGCCCGGCAAGAAACGGAAATCGGTGCTGTCGAGGTGGTCTTCGGTGATGCGGATCACATCGGTGCCCGTGGCATGGCCGTAAAACCGCGACAGGTCGATGTAGGTCTGCCCGCTGGCCACCCGCACCAGCGCATCGCCATCATCGAGTTGCCCGTTGCGGTTGCTGTCCAGATCGCCAAAGCCGTCCAGCCCCGCACCAAAACCCGCAAAGGCGATCTGATCCCCCGCGCTCAG
>CAZPWV010000233.1:2166-3038 GCA_964590825.1 uncultured Rhodobacter sp.
GAAATCGTCGATCCGCTCGGCGCCAAAACCGGTATCGAGGCGAAACACGAACACATCCGCCCCGGCCCCGCCGCGCAGCGTATCACTGCCGGCCCCGGCGTTCAGCGTATCGTTGCCGGCACCGCCCTCGAGCGTGTCATTGCCCGCCTCGCCCGCCAGATTGTCCTGCCCGGCATCGCCGCGGATCCGGTCGTTTCCGGCCGCGCCGCGCAGCGTGTCGTTGCCGTCACCGCCCTCGATCCGGTCATTGCCATTGCCGCCCTGGACAAAATCGCTGCCGGCGGCCCCGCGCAGCGTATCGGCGCCGTCGCCGCCCTCGATCCGGTCATTGCCCGCCCCGGCCTCGATCCGGTCGTTGCCGCCCAACCCAAGGAAATGATCGTCCGCCGCGGTTCCGGTCAACCGGTCGGCGGCGGCGCTGCCAGAGATCGGCGCGGGCTCGGCAATCGGCGCGGGGCCGGGGGTCTCGCGCCAGTCGTCAAAGGCCTGCACCGCCGCCTGCTGCCACCAGATCACCGCCCGGTCCGCGCGGTCGATCAGCCAGTTTCCCGAAACGCTGTTGCCGACGAAACCGATGTCGCTGGCAAACCAGGGGTCATGAAACAGGCTCGAATCGTCGATCTTCACCAGCGCATTGGTGCCGCCCAGCAGATTGCCCGAAATCAGCACCCCCTGCGCCCCGATCAGCCGCAGCGCCGCATTGCCGCTGTTGGTGATCGTATTGCCCGAAATCAGCACATTGCCGGCCTCGTAATCACCGCCCCCGGCCAGAAAACCGGGCGGGTAATAGCGGCTGTCGGTGTAGCCGCCCACCTCGATGCCGGTATGGCCAGCGCCCGAAACGGTATTGCCGCTGATGACCACATCGGTCG
>CAZPWV010000233.1:3048-3831 GCA_964590825.1 uncultured Rhodobacter sp.
GAGCCGCCTTTGACCATGATGCCGACATAGGGCATGTCGTTCAGTCGGTTGTCGGCAATCACCAGACGGTTCACGCCCACGCAGTCGATCCCCGCCTCGGTGGCGCCGCCGCCGCTGATGGTGTTGCCACTCAGCGTCAGGTCTTCGGCCTTGGAGCCCTTGATGCCGTCACCCGCGCCACGCAAGATCACATTGTCGGCAATCACCACACCGCTGGCGAAATTGGCACCGTTGTCGATGCCATGCACATGCACCACCTGCCGGGTCGCATCGCTGCCGCCCACCAGGGTGAAGCCGGAAATCTCGATATGGTCGGCCCCGGCGATATCGACAGTGTCCAGCGCATCATCGGCGGGGGTGATCGTCGCCGCCCCCGGACCACCGCTCGAAACCAGGCGCAGCGGCGCCCCGTCCCTGCCACCGCTGTCAAAGCGGATGTTCTCGGTATAGGTGCCGGGGCCGACGGCGATCGTGTCACCCGCACCGGCGCTGTCGATTGCCTGCTGGATCGAGGCATAGGGATGGCTCGGGCTGCCATCGCCACCGGGGGCGGCCCCGGCAGAAACATGGATCACGGTCATCGGCACGACTCCGGCAAGGGGAAAGGAATGGGGGAGGAACTGGCCGCAGCTTCTACCGGAAGTAGAGCAAAGATGCGTGCAGGATGTGTCATCAATGTGATCCTTTGCGGGGTTTCCGCCGATCCGCAGGTTGCGATGCGCGGTTTTGCGCCGGTCTGCGCAAGCCTTGGGCGCCGCCATCCCAACCCGCGCCAATCCAACC
>CAZPWV010000234.1:0-3809 GCA_964590825.1 uncultured Rhodobacter sp.
AACCCCGCGCCCAAGGGCACCTGCGCGCCCACAATGCCGTGGCCGCCGTAGAAATGCTTTTCCTTCGAGAACATGTGCATCGAGCCGCCCTTGCCCTTCGAAAGGCCGCCCTCGCGCCCGGTCAACTCGGCCATCACGCCTTTCGGGTCCATGCCGCAGGCCAGCATATGGCCGTGGTCGCGGTAGCTGGTGATGCGCTTGTCGCCCGCCTTGGTGGCCGCCTCTAGCCCCACCACCACGGCCTCCTGGCCAATGTAGAGGTGGCAAAAGCCGCCAATCAACCCCATGCCGTAAAGCTGGCCGGCCTTTTCCTCGAACCGGCGGATCATCAGCATGTCGCGGTAATATTTCAGCAGGTCTTCCTTCGAGACATTGGCGCCAGCGGCTTCCGCGGTCTCGGGGGTTTTGCGTGTCGCCATCGGACAGGCTCCCTCGGTTGCAATAGTTCAACGTTAAACCATCTCATACCTCAACCCTGCCACCGATGCAATCGGCGCATGGCAAAAGCCCGCGCAAAGGCACGGCACGGTTACCCGGCGGTTGGTTAGCGGATCACGATCTCGTCGCCGCGCAGCGTGCCCAGCACGTCGCGGGCACGCTCGTCCAGCAGGTCCAGATCCAGATAGTCATCCGACAGCCGCCGCGTCAGATTGGCCATGCGGGCATGTTCGGCGCGCAGGGCATCGCGGTCCTGGGTCAGTTTTTCGATCTCGGCCTCGATCTGCACACGGCGAAAAATGCCGTTTGGTCCCTGCATCGCGGCCAGTGCAAAGTTCAGCCCCAAAAACACCGCCGCGCCGAAATAGGCGATCGACCAGATATTCCGGGTTTTGGAAAACATGCACTGCGCCTCGTGTTCACACGCCTCTGCGGGCGCTGCACGAATCATGCCACAGCCGATTCGGCTTGTGAATCCCAAATCGGTTTTGCCCTGCAATTCTTTGCTTCAAAACGAAAAAGAGGGGGCTTCAAAACGAAAGCGGAGGGCCGCAGCCCCCCGTTCCGCCGGATATTCTGGCCCGGTCTGCGCGCTCAGGCGATCGAGGCCTTGTAGATGCCGTCAATCGCGTCGCCCAGCATCGTATCGAATTCCGCATCCGTTTGCTGCGCGCTCAGCCCCTCGGTCAGCGCCCGGCTGAACGAGGCGATGATGCCGGGGTTGCGGGCCAGTATTTCGTTGGCCTTCGCCCGCGAATGCCCGCCCGACAGCGCCACCACCTTCAACACCTTGGGGTGATCGACCAGCGGCTGATAAAACCCATCCACGCTCGGCAGGCTCAGCTTCAGCATCACCGGCCCCGAGACGGTTTCCAGCGCCGCCAGAATCTCCCGCTGCAGAATTTCCTCAGCCGCCGCCTTGTCGGCAATCGAGATCGTCACCTCCGGCTCGATGATCGGCATCAGACCCGCCGCAATCACCTCTTCGCCCAGCGCAAATTGTTGCGCCACCACCGCCTTGATCCCCGCCTCATTGGCCGCCGAAATCACCGAACGTTCCTTGGTGCCAAAGATCCCCGCTGCCGCGGCCCGCGCCAGCAGCGCCTCCAGACCGGCAATCGGCTTCATCAACTGGCAGCCGTCAACTTCGGCTTCCAACCCTTTGTCAATCTTGAGAAAAGGCACAACGCTACGCTTTTCCCAAAGGTAGGTTGCGGTTGGCACCCCATCAATCTCGCGGTCCATCGTCTGCTCAAAGAGGATCGCGCCCACCACCTTATCGCCGCTGAAGGCGGGCGATTTGATGATCCGCGCCCGCATCGCATGGATCAGGTCGAACATCTCGCTTTCGTTCGAAAATGCGTCCTCGCCAATACCGTAGAGTTTCAGCGCCTTCGGCGTCGAACCACCCGACTGGTCCAGCGCGGCAATAAAGCCCGCACCCTTGCGCATCTGTTCGGTCATTTTCGCATTCGGCATGTCAAACCCCCAAAATCGGCCCCAGCCGGGGCGCGTGGATCGTGCATCTCGCACTTGCAGCACCGGGTTACCCCCAAGCGCCGCACATGGCAATTCTGGTTTCGCTAACGCAAGGCGGATGTGCAAAAAAAGACGGGGCAGCTTTGCCGCCCCGTCAATCCGTCGTCGATCCTTCGCCTGGCTACGGCCGCTTTCGGGCCTCAGCCCCTGGTCAGCGCCGCCACGCCGGGCAGTTCCTTGCCTTCCATCCACTCAAGGAAAGCCCCGCCCGCCGTCGAGATATAGCTGAAATCCTCCGCCGCACCGGCCTTGTTCAGCGCCGCCACCGTGTCGCCACCGCCGGCCACCGAAATCAGCTTGCCTTCGCGGGTCAGCTCGGCCGCCTTTTGCGCCGCCGCATTGGTCGCGGCATCGAAAGGCGCGATTTCAAAGGCGCCCAGCGGGCCGTTCCAGATCAGTGTCTTGCTGGCCTCGAAAACGGCAGCGATTTCCTCGACCGATTTCGGCCCGGCGTCGAGAATCATCGCATCGGCCGGGCAATCGGCGGCGCCCATCACCTCGTTCTCGGCCCCGGCCTTGAACTCGCGCGCCACCACCACATCCACCGGCAGGTGAATCGCACAGCCCGCAACCGCAGCCTTTTCCAGTATTTCCCGTGCCGTTTCGGCCATTTCGCGTTCGGCCAGCGATTTGCCCACGTCAATGCCCTGCGCCACAAGGAAGGTGTTCGCCATGCCGCCGCCAATCACCAGATGATCGACCTTGCTGACCAGATTGCCCAGCAGATCAAGCTTGGTCGAGACCTTGGCGCCCCCCACCACCGCGCAAACCGGGCGCACCGGCGCGCCCAGCGCGGCTTCCAGCGCCTTTAGCTCCGCCGCCATCAGCCGCCCCGCCGCGGCGGGCAGGATATGCGCAATGCCCTCGGTCGAGCTATGGGCGCGGTGCGCCGCCGAAAAGGCATCGTTCACATAGACCTCGCCCAGCGCCGCCATCGCCGCGCTCAGTTCGGGGTCGTTCTTTTCCTCGCCGGCGTGGAAACGGGTGTTTTCCAATAGCAGCGCCTCGCCCGGCTGCATCGCCGCCACCGCCGCCTTGGCCGTCGCGCCAATGCAATCGGCGGCAAATTTCACCGGCGCCCCCAGCGCCTTTTCCACCGCTCCCAGCAGCGGCGCCAGGCTCATTTCGGGCACAACCTTGCCCTTGGGCCGGCCGAAATGCGCCAAAAGCACCGGCTTGCCGCCCTTTTCCATGATGTCACGCAGGGTGGGGACGATCTTTTCGATCCGCGTGGCATCGGTTACCACGCCATTTTCCACCGGCACGTTGATATCCACCCGCACCAGCACCACCTTGCCCGCAAGATCCATCTCGTCGAGCGTTTTCCAAGCCATGTTCATTCTCCTAGGTCTAGCGCGTGGCGGGGGCCGTCCACCCGCGGCTCACGCAAACTTGCCCAGATGTGGCGCCCCCGTCAACGCCTGCCGCCACCGTTGCGGCGCTTTGCCCTTTTCTTGCGCGTCCGGCCTGCGTAAGTTGGCGCCAGATTTGCGAGGAGACGCACATGGCCGAGATCAAGGATCCCGAAAACACCATCATCATCACCCTCAAGGATGGCCCCGTGGTCATCGCGCTTCTGCCCGATGTGGCGCCCTTGCATTGCGAGCGGATGAAGCAACTGGCGCGTGACGGCGCCTACGACAATGTCGCCTTTCACCGCGTGATCGCGGGTTTCATGGCGCAGACGGGCGATGTCGAACACGCCAACATGGAAAAAGACTACGCCCCCCGCCGCGCCGGCACGGGTGGGTCGAAATACCCCGACATCAAGGCCGAATTCTCGAAACTGCCGCATGACCGGGGCACTTTGGGCGCCGCGCGTTCGCAAAACC
>CAZPWV010000235.1:0-3801 GCA_964590825.1 uncultured Rhodobacter sp.
TCGAACATTTCAAAAGCCACATCGGCTTTCATCTTTGCCAACGCAAGCGTGTCGCCAAACCACGGGCGCTCCAGCGTTTGCCCGCCAAAAGGGTCACCACCCGGCCAGGCAAAACTGTGCCACCAGGCAATGGCAAAGCGCAGATGCTCTTCCATCCGCTTGCCCGCGACGATTTCGTCGGGGTTGTAGTGGCGGAAGGCAAATTCGTTGCTGCTTTGCGGCCCCTCGTAACGGATTGCGGGGATGCCTTTGAAGAAGTCGGTCATGTCAGTCCTCGGATTGCGACCCGTGCCGCGCAGTAGCGGGCATGGCCTTCGTCGAAAGCTGTGCTCAGGGCCAAAACAGGCTCTATCACAGCAGAAATGGTGGGTTGGGTGGCGATTTCGGCACCCGCTCCGGTGGCCGCCATCAGCGCCAGACGCGCCGCGCCATAGGCCCCGCCAAAGTCACCGGCAACCGGCAGCGAAACCGGGGTGCCCAATGCGGTAGCAATGGCCTCGCACCAATACCGCGATTTCGACCCCCCGCCGACAGCCAGAAGGCTTTCGATCCGGGTGCCGGTGGCGGCAAGGGCATCGCGGCAATCGCGGATGGCAAAGGTAACCCCTTCAAGCACGGCACGCGTGGCCGCGCCGCGGTCGGTCGCATGTTCAAGCCCGATGAACGCGCCGCGAATGGCCGCATCGTTCAGCGGCGTGCGCTCGCCCCCAAGATAGGGCAGGAACCGGGTCTTGCCGGGGGCTTGCAGGGCGCCCAGACTGGCGGTGAGATCCTGCGCCGAAGCCCCGGCAAGCCGGCTGAACCAGTTCAGCGCATCGGTCGCGGCGAGGATCACCCCCATCTGATGCCAGGTTCCCGGTACGGCATGGCAGAAACTGTGCACCGCCGTTGCGGGATCGGGCTGATAGCCATCGTTGGCGGCGAAAAGCACCCCCGAGGTGCCAAGCGAGACAAAGGCCTGCCCGGCCCTGACCACCCCCACCCCGATGCCCGAAGCGGCATTGTCACCCCCGCCCCCGGCCACCACAACACCTTTGGCCATACCGAAGCGCTCGGCCAGTTCGGGGCGCATCAGGCCCGAGACTTCGGACCCTTCCACCAGCCGGGGCATATGCGCCCGGCTCATGCCCGAGGCCGCAAGAAGCGCATCCGACCATTCGCGGCGGCCCGTATCAAGCCAGGCGGTTCCGGCAGCATCCGACATCTCGGCCACATGCTCCCCGGTCAACCAAAGGCGTAAATAATCTTTCGGCAGCAAAACCTTGGCCACTTTGGCAAAGATCTGCGGCTCGTGCCGCGCCACCCAGACCAGCTTTGGCGCGGTAAAGCCGGGAAAGACGATATTGCCGCTCAGCCGACGAAACAGCGGGTTTGCATCAAGTTCGGCCGCCTCGGCATGGGCGCGGGTATCGTTCCACAAGATGCAGGGCCGAAGCACATCATCGGAGGCGTCCAGCAGCGTCGCCCCATGCATCTGCCCGGAAAGTCCGATGCCACGCAGCCCAGCCAGGCCGAACGCCGCCAACTCGCCCAGCACCTTTTCCGCCGCGCCGATCCAGTCTGCCGGAGCCTGCTCGGACCACCCTTCATGCGGACGCGCCACCGTCAGCGGCGCACTCGCCTCGGCCAATACGTTCTGGGCATCATCGATCAGGATACCCTTTAGCCCCGAAGTGCCCAGATCAAGCCCGAGATACATCAGCAGGCCACCCCCTCGGGCTTCTTGCCAAGGATAATCATGCCCAGAATGTCCTCGTCGGTGACTTCGTTCACATTCACCGTGCCGACAAGCTGGCCGTTCTTCATCACCGATGCCCGGTCGCAGAGTTTCATCACGTTGTGAATGTCATGTTCGATCAGGAAGATGCCCAGACCCTGCGCCTTCAGCTCCTGAATCAGCTCCGCCACCATCTGCGTCTCATGCGGGCCCAGCGCGGCCGTGGGCTCGTCCATGATGAGAATCCGGGCGTTGAAATAGACCGCCCGCGCGATGGCCACCGATTGCCGCTGCCCGCCCGAAAGCGCCTTTACCGGCTCTTTGAACTTGCGGAAATTCGGGTTCAGCCGACCCATGATCTTGCGGGTTTCGGCCTCCATCTGTGCATCATCCACAAAGCCCGCAGCCCCCACCAGCTCACGCCCCAGAAACAGGTTCGAGGCGGCATCGAGGTTATCGGCCAGCGCCAGCGTCTGATAGATCGTCTCGATATTGTAGCGGCGGGCATCGCGCGGATTGCGAATCTCGGCCCGCTCGCCGTTGATGAGAATCTCGCCGCTATCCATTTGATAGGCGCCCGAAAGGCATTTGATGAGCGTCGATTTGCCTGCGCCGTTATGGCCCAAAAGGCCCACAACCTCGCCGGGGTAAAGATCGACCGTCACATGATCGACCGCCTTGATGCCGCCAAAGGCAATCGAGATATCCCGAAGCTCGACCAGCGGAGTTCCTTTTTTCGTTGTCATTTCAAGGCCCTCACTTGATGTTGCGGCGATAGAGCGTATCGAGATAGACGGCAAACACCAACACGCCGCCAACGACGATCTGCTGCATGGCGGAATCGAAGCCCACCAGCACCATCCCCGCTTGCAGCGATTGCATGACAAAGGCCCCCAGAATGGCGCCATAGATCGTGCCCACACCACCCGCCAGCGAGGTGCCCCCGATGACTGCCGCAGCAATCACATAAAGCTCGTCGAGCGTGCCCAGCGAGTTGGTGGCCGAACCCAGCCGGGCCGAAGCCACCACCGCCGAAAGCCCGGTCAGAAACCCCATCAGCGCAAAGATCTTCACCGTCATCAGCCGGGTGTTGATGCCGGCAAGTTCGGCCGCATCAAGGTTTCCGCCAATCGCCAGCACATAGCGACCAAAGCGGGTGCGGTTGAGCAGGACCGTCATCGCAATGCCCACGGCAACGAGAATCAGCACCGGGATGGCAAAGCCGTAAGAGATGAACAGACCTTCCTCGGGAATGGTGATGCTGTTTTGCGCGGCGTATTGGCGGACGATGCCAATCGGCCAGTAGTAGCCGTTGACAACAAGAACCGCCGCAAACACAAGACCCACGCCGATGACCGCCAGAACCACCTCGGCCCAGAGCGGCCGCAGCGGGAATTCATAGGCGATCCGGTGCTTGCGCCCGTTCCAGAGCATCCAGAGAATGCCCAGCGCCGCGACGGCACCGACAATCCAGCTGCCCAGCGCGCCAATCGCCCCGAACGGCCCGCCGCCAAGCAGTTTGAAGGTCGGATCAAGCGGTGCAATCGTCTCGCCGCGGGTAATCAGATAGGCCACGCCGCGCCAGACCAGAAGCCCACCCAGCGTGACGATAAAGGCCGGAACATTGCCATAGGCGACAATCACACCATGCAAGGCGCCGATGGCCGTGCCAATCAGCAGCCCCATCAGCACGGCGATGATCCAGATGGCCGGGCTTCCCAGATCAACGATCTGCGGCAGCACATTCACCTGCATCACCCCCATCACCACCGCACAGACGCCCAGCATCGAGCCCACCGACAGGTCGATGTGCCGGGTGATGATAATCAGAACCATGCCGGTGGACATGATGCCGATCGAGGCGGTCTGCACCGAAAGGTTCCACAGGTTGCGCGGCGTCAGGAAGGCCCCGAAACCATTCATCACCTGGCCGTAGAGATGAAGGCTGACCCAGATCAGCGCCAATGCGCCAACCATACCCAGAAGGCGGGGGTCGATTTCGGTGGCACGCAGCAACCGTGCGAAGGCACCAACGGACTGCGGCGGATGCTCCGGGCGCGAAACGGGACTTGTCTGGGTCATGG
>CAZPWV010000236.1:0-3531 GCA_964590825.1 uncultured Rhodobacter sp.
GAGGCGCGGTTTTGCGACAGGCGCTGATTATAGCTGGCCTGGCCGTCGGAATCGGTGTGGCCCACCACTTCGACCGTGGTATCGGGGTAGCGGTTCAGGCTGCCGGCAAGCGTATAAAGATCGCGTTGCAGGTCGGGGCGGACGGCGGCGCTGTCGGTGGCAAAAAGCACGTCTTGCGGCATTGTCACCACCAGTTGGCTGCCGGTGTTCACCACCGAAACGCCATTGCTGTCCAGATCGCGGCGCAGTTCCTGGGCCTGCTGGTCAAGCTGATTGCCGATCACCCCACCGATCAGACCGCCGATCATCGCGCCGGTGGCGGCCTTGGCCAGTTTGTCATCGCCGTCGCGGGTGGCGCCAAAAACCCCGCCGATCAGCGCCCCGGTGATTGCGCCGCTTCGGGTGTTGGCATTCGGATCGGTGCCGGATGCGCCGCTGTAACCCTGATTGTAGGGGTCGGTGCAAGCGCCCAGCGCCATCAGGGCGGTGGTGGCAATCAGGAGGGGGATGGATTTTTTCATGCTCTGCCTTTGACATATTGGCCCGGTTGCCGGGTATTCGCGGGCAATTTACGCGGTTTTGCGTCGCTTGTGGCGCAGGAAGTATCGGGGCGGCAGGTTTTTGCCCATCACATTCGGGCGATTGCACCGTGAAGGCGGGTCTGCACCCCGGCGTCGTGGCGCGCCGCCTCGCGGGCCAGCATTGCCCGCTTGATCGGCAGGCCCCAGTGGTAGCCGCCCAACCCCCCCGATTTCCGAAGCGCACGGTGGCACGGAATGAGGTAGCTGATCGGGTTGCGCCCCACCGCCGTGCCCACCGCGCGCACCGCCGCCGGGTGGCCGATACGCGCGGCGATTGCCGAATAGGTGGTGACATGGCCCGAGGGGATGGCCAGGAGTGCCTCCCAGACCTTGATCTGGAACGGCGCGCCGATCAGCGTCAGTGCCGCCTCGCCCCGACCGTCGAACGCCGCCTCGACCCAGGGGCGCAGCGTCTGGGGGTCTTCGCGCAGGCTGGCCCCCGGCCAACGTGCCGCCATATCGGCAAAGGCGGCGTCAAACCCGGTTTCGGCGGTAAAGGCAAGGCCGCACAGGCCGCGTGATGTGGCAAAACCCAGGGCTTCGCCAAAGGGCGAGGCAAACCGGCCCCAGCCGATGGCCAGGCCCGCGCCGGCGGCGGCGAACTCGCCCGGTGTCATCGCTTCCCAGCGCACCACAAGGTCATAAAGCCGCGACGGGGTGGAAAGCCCGGCGGCCTCGGCCACCGCCTCGAGCGGCAAGCGCTCGGCCAGCAAGGAACGGGCCAGCCCGAGCGAAAGATATTGCTGATAACGTTTTGGCGAAACCCCGACCCAGGCCGAGAACAGCCGCTGAAAATGCGCGGCCGAAAAACCAAGCCGGGCCGCCAGATCCGGCAAGGCGATCTGCGACGGTCGGCCAAGCGTCGCGGCCTCGGCCTGTGCAGCGTCAATTTCGGCCAGGGCCCGCGCGATGACGCGGTAATGATAGGCCTGGTCGATCAGGTCCGGCGCAGCACCGGGCGGCGCGGGCGGGGGGATGGGCGTTGTGTCGGGCATGGGCGTCTCCTGCCCGCACCATAGCGCAACCCCCGGCAGGCGCGACCCGAAAGCTGCGCTTTGCATGGGTCAAAGGCGTGGGCTCAGGCGGCGAACCGGCGGGCACGCGCCAGGCGTTCGCGGCGGAACATCGCCACTTCCCAGTCGTCCATCCAGGCGCGGATCGGCTCGCCATGCCCCTCGGCCAGTTTTGGTGCCAGCGCGCCGCGCACGCGGTCCGGCAAAAGCGCGATATAGGCGGCATCGGCGTGAACCGAGGATACCCACATCCCCTCCGCCAGAATCACCTCGGGCCGGGCGAACAGCAGCGAATAAAGCGCCAGACGCCCCGGACCGGTCTCGGCCTTGGGCAGGGCATGATGCGCCTGCGCGAACATTTCACTTTCGCCAAACCACAGTTCCAGTTCATGCCCGGCCAGCAAAACACCGGTGCCGGGGCTGAGCAGAACGTCCCGTTCGGGCAGGGCCTCGCCAAAGCAGTTGGCGGCAAGCCGCAGCGGCCGGGTGTCGGCGGGGGCACGGCGCGGCATCGTGTGAAGACCCAGCCACAAGAGCGGCTGATAGCCGTTGTCGCGCGTCAGCACCCGGTCGCCGGGGCGCAGCCAGTCGATCGGGGCCGGCCCCTCGGCGGTGGCGATCATCGCACCGGTGGCCAGACAGGGCAGCGCGGCGATCTCCTCGGGGCTGGCGGCGCGGGCGGGCAGGGCAAGGGCCTGCTTTTCGGCATAGTCGATCCCGGCAACCAGCCATTCGGAGGGCACATAAAGCGCCAGTTCACCGCCAATTTCAACGCGGTCGAGCCGCAGCGTGCCGCCATCGGGTTTGCTCAGCACCAGCGGGATATCGGCCGTCATCGTGCCCCGCATTACCACCTGACCCAGCGCATCGTGCAGTTCCGCCCCCGCTGCGCCATGGGTGACATGCCAAAACATCGTGGCGGCATCAAAATCATGTTCCAGCGACCAAAGCCCCCGTTCGCGGTCGAAACAGAGGGCCGAAACCGGGTAACCGTAATCCATCATACCTCCTGCCGCCTTTGTCGCGAGTCGGCTCCGATCTTCGCAAGCCAGGGCAAACGGGCCGTTAACAGCGGCGACGAATTGTCTTTGATTTGAGGAAAATGCTTAACGTTGCCCCGCCCCCCTTGCCTGCGCGGGGCGGGCCGGGCAGAAGGGGCAAATGACCGCCCAACTCGACTATGCCAGCATGACCGAGGTGTTTCGCCGTTTCGCGCAGGCCGAGCCCGCGCCAAAGGGCGAGTTGGAGCACAGCAACGCCTTTACCCTGTTGGTGGCGGTGGCGCTGTCGGCGCAGGCCACCGACCGCGGCGTGAACAAGGCCACGCGGGGGCTTTTCGCCATTGCCGACACGCCCGAAAAGATGCTGGCGCTGGGCGAGGCGGGGCTGATCGAGCAGATCAAGACCATCGGCCTCTTTCGCAACAAGGCAAAGAATGTCATCGCGCTGAGCCGGATTCTGGTCGAAGAATTCGGCGGCGCGGTGCCCTCGTCACGCGCGGCGCTGACCGCGCTGCCCGGCGTCGGCCGCAAGACCGCCAATGTGGTCTTGAACATCTGGTGGGGCCATCCGGCGCAGGCGGTCGATACCCATATCTTTCGCCTTGGCAACCGCAGCGGCCTTTGCCCCGGCAAGGATGTCGCAGCGGTCGAACGCGCCATCGAAGACAATGTTCCGGTGCAATATCAGCGCCATGCGCATCACTGGATGATCCTGCACGGGCGCTATGTCTGCACCGCCCGCACCCCCCGTTGCGCCGATTGCCTGATCCGCGATCTGTGCCGTTTTGAGGAGAAGACCGCGTGAGGAAATATCAGGTTGTCGGCATCGGCAATGCCATCGTCGATGTGATTGCACAATGCGACGATACGTTTCTGGACCATATGGGCATTGAAAAGGGCATCATGCAGTTGATCGAGCGCGACCGCGCCGAAACG
>CAZPWV010000236.1:3541-3753 GCA_964590825.1 uncultured Rhodobacter sp.
CTCGGTGGGCAACACCATTGCGGGGCTGGGCAACATGGGGCTGAGCACCGCCTTCATCGGCCGGGTGCGTGATGACGCGCTGGGGCGGTTCTACGAGGCCGCGCTGAATGCCGAGGGCACCGATTTTCCCAATCCGCCGGTGAAAGGGGCTGATCTGCCCTCGTCGCGCTCGATGATCTTCGTCACCCCCGATGGCGAGCGTTCGATGAACA
>CAZPWV010000237.1:0-3721 GCA_964590825.1 uncultured Rhodobacter sp.
TTCATCGCCGCCTGGAAGGCCGCGATGGGCGAGAGCCGCGTGACCAATGACCCGATGGAAGCCACCTACATCGGCTTCAACATGTGGGTGAATGCGGTGACGGCGGCGGGCAGCACCGAAACCGACCCGGTGGTGGATGCAATGGTGGGGCAGAAGTTCCCCAACCTGACCGGCACCGAGGCCGAAATGCTTGCCAACCACCACCTGACCAAGCCGGTGCTGATCGGCGAAATTCAGGCCGATGGCCAGTTCGACATCATCAGCCAGACCGAACCGGTGCCGGGCGATGCCTGGACCGACTACCTGCCCGAATCCGCCGTGCTGGAATCGGATTGGAAAGACCTTGGCTGCGGCATGTTCAACACCGAAACCAAGACCTGCGTCCAGCTGAAGTCGAACTACTGAGCCAATGACGGAGGGGGCCTCTGCCCCCTCCATTCTCCTCGCACCGGAATCCCCATGCGCCGCCTTTTTCTGGCCCTTCTGACCGGGCTCTGCCTTGCCCTGCCCGGCCACGCGCAGCAAAGCGCCCCCCCGAGCCTGACTCTGACTGATGTCATCGCCGCCCATGCGCCGGCGATTGCCAAGCCCTCGCGCCAGAGCATTGGCCCGGTGATTGCGGCGCTGGGCGAAACCGGGGCCGGGGCCGCGCCCTTCCTTGAGGCCTGGGCGGAAAAGAAACTCGCCAGCCGCAAGGCGGACGGGGCGATTTTCCGTGTGGAAAAAGAGGGCGACGGCTATGCGCTTTTCGACCCCGCAAGCGGCGCGCCGGCGGGCCATGCGGGCCGTGCCGATCTGGCCGAAATCAAGCCCAATGCCGGCGTGCGGGGGATGATTGCCGCCGCGCTGATCCAGTTTCAGCTTTCCGACCCCGACCCGGCCAAGCGTCTGGCCGCGCTGACCGCGATTGCCCGCGATGGCGCGGCCGAGCATCTCGAGCCGCTTGCCGCCGCGATTGCCGCAGAGCCCGATGCCGCGCTGAAGGCGCAAAAGGAGCGCCTGCTGGCGCTTTTGACCATTCGCTTCGGCGCCACCCCGGCGGCCCGCGTGGCGGCGATTGAAAGCTTCGGCACCGATCTGGGGCTCGATTTCCGCGCCGCGCTGAACCCGATCCTGGCCACCACGCGCCGGGCTTTTGCCCAAAGCTCTGCCACCGCACCCGAGGGCAATATTGCCGCCACGCTGAGCCCCGGCAAGGCGGGTTTCAGCGCCGCGGCCGCCTATGACCTGCTGGTGGCCGCAAAGCTCGCGCCTAAGCGGTTGTCCAACGCCGCCCTGCGCGCCGCGCTTGAGGCGCATGTTGAAAACGGCGCCGTGGGGGGCGTGCCTCTGGACGAGCTGAACAGCCCCGCGCGCCGCGAAGCGGCCTTTGCCGCGCTGGCGGCATCGGGCCTCGTGCCGCCCGCCGCCACCGACAGCGCGGTGGCCAAAGCCGTCGCCGCGCATCGCTATGCTGATATCTACGCCGAGCCCGACGCCGCGGTGACCGGGGCGGCAAAAGCCGCGCTGACGGGGGTGACGCGCAAGGTTGAAGCCATGCAGATGGCCGATCTGGGGCTTGATGCGCTCTCGCTCGCCTCGATCTACTTCCTCGCCGCCATCGGCCTTGCCATCACCTTCGGGGTGATGCGCGTCATCAACATGGCGCATGGCGAATTCATCACGCTTGGCGCCTATACCGGATATGTGGTGCAGCAATTCATTGCCGACTACACGATCTCGATCATCGTGGCGCTGCCTTTGGCCTTTGCGGTGACCTTCTCCGCCGGGGTGGCGCTGGAGCGGCTGGTGATCCGCCACCTCTACAAACGCCCGCTCGAAACCCTGCTCGCCACTTTCGGCATCTCGATTGCCGCGCAGCAACTTTTCAAGACCATCTTCGGCACGCAGGCCCGCCCGCTGACCGCGCCCGGCTGGCTGGATGGCGCGCTCTCCCTCAACGATGTGGTCTCGATCAGCTACATCCGCATTGCCATTTTCGTGCTGGCGCTTCTCTTCCTCGGCCTCTTTCTGTTCGTGATGCGGCGCACAAGGCTGGGGCTCGAGGTGCGGGCGGTGACGCAAAACCCCGCCATGGCCGCCTCGATGGGGATCAACCCCGACCGGATCAACATGCTCACTTTCGGGCTGGGCTCGGGCATCGCGGGCATCGCCGGCGTGGCAATCGGGCTGTTCGCCAAGGTCACCTCGGAACTGGGCGCCGATTACATCGTGCAAAGCTTCATGACGGTGGTGGTGGGGGGCGTGGGCAACATTTGGGGCACGCTGGCCGGCGCCACGCTGGTGGGCGGCCTGCAAAAGGGCATCGAGGCGCTCAACCCCGCCAACACGCTGGCGGCGCAGACCTACATGATCCTCTTCATCATCATTTTCATCCAGTTCCGGCCGCGCGGCATCATTGCCCTCAAGGGCCGGGCGGCGGGGGATTGAGCCATGGCCCAAGGCTTTCTTGCACGGAACCCTTCGGTTCTTGTCTTCCTCGCGGTGCTGGCGCTTTTCACCCTTGGCGTCAGCCTCCTTTCGCAGGCCTATGGGCTTGAAATCATGTCCACCTCCATGGTGAAAACGCTGGGCAAGACGCTGTGCCTGTGCCTTGTCGCGCTCGCCATGGATCTGGTCTGGGGCTATATGGGCATCCTCAGCCTTGGCCATTTCGCCTTTTTCGGGCTGGGCGGCTACATGGTGGGCATGTGGCTGATGTATGCCCGCACGCGCGAGATTGTGCTGGCCTCGGCCAGCGGTCTGCCGCTGACCCCGCAAGAGATGAGCGACGCCATCGCCGCGCAGATCTTCGGCGTGGTGGGGGCGTCGGAACTGCCCGCGATCTGGGCCTTTGCCGGTTCGCTTCCCGCGCAGCTTGCCTTGGTGCTGATCGTGCCCGGCGTTCTGGCGCTGGTCTTTGGCTGGCTGGCGTTTCGCAGCCGCGTGACCGGGGTATACCTTTCCATCCTCACCCAGGCCATGACGCTGGCACTGGCGCTTTACCTGTTTCAAAACGATAGCGGCCTGCGCGGCAACAACGGGCTTTCCGGGCTGCAAAACATCCCCGGCCTCGAGGCCGCCGGGCAGGACCGGCTTTCGGTCTGGTTCTTCTGGGCCTCGGCGCTCGCGCTGGGGCTGGGCTATCTGGCGGCGGCCTTCACCGTTTCGGGCAAGTTCGGCTCGGTGATGCGCGCGATCCGCGATGACGAGGCACGGGTGCGCTTTCTGGGCTACCCGGTCGAGGGTTACAAGCTCTTTGTCTTCACCCTCACCGCGCTGATTGCCGCCATTGCCGGGGCGCTTTACTACCCGCAGGCGGGCATCATCAACCCGGCCGAACTGGCGCCCATCGCCTCGATCTACCTTGCGGTCTGGGTGGCGATTGGCGGGCGGGGGCGGCTTTGGGGCGCGGTGCTGGGCGCGGCCTTCGTCTCGCTCGTCTCTACCTGGTTCACCGGCGGCCGGGCGCCCGACCTGAACCTTGGGTTTTACACGGTGAAATGGGTCGATTGGTGGCAGGTGCTGCTGGGCCTCAGCTTTGTGCTGGTCACGCTTTTCGCGCCAAAGGGGCTTTCGGGGCTGCTCGACTGGGCCTTGGGCCTGCGCCCGCCCCGGCGCGGCGGTGCCCCCCTTGGCCCCGAGGACGGCGCGCTGATGGAACGCGAGGCCAGCGAATGACGCATCTTTTGGAAGTTTCCGGCATTTCGGTCAGTTTCGACGGCTTTCGCGCGATCAACAA
>CAZPWV010000238.1:0-2999 GCA_964590825.1 uncultured Rhodobacter sp.
AAACACCGCCTCGGCCCGAAGCCCGGCCTCGGCACCGGCGGGAATGAGCATCGTCACATCCTCACCGGGCACGAGGCCCACGGTTTTTGCCGCGCCAAGCCAGACCGGCACTTCGGCCAGCCGGTTGCCCTTGCGCACCACCGTCTTCAGCACGAATTGCCGAAACGCCCAATTGGCAATCGCCTCGGCTTCCTGCGCCCGCTCCGCTTCCGAGGCGAGGCCGGAAATCACGAAGACGATCCGCCGCTCGCCCATCACCGCCGAACCGACCAGCCCGTAGCCCGCCTCTTCGGTGTGGCCCGTCTTCAGCCCGTCGGCGTGCCAGTCGGCGGCGGCGATCTTCAAGAGCGGGTTGCGGTTATAGGCATTGGCGGGGGCGCGGTCCTTGTAGTTGTAGCTCGTCTCCGCAAACAGCGGGTAGTATTCGGGAAATTCGGTAATCAGCCGCACCGCCACCAGCCCGAGATCATGCATCGACATGCGCTGGCGCGGATGCGGCCAGCCCGAGGCATTGGCAAAGCTGGAGGCAGTCAGGCCCAGCTGTGCCGCGCGTTCCTCCATCAGCCGGGCAAAGGCCTCCTCCGAGCCGGCCAGCCCCTCGGCTACCACCACGCAGGCATCATTGCCCGAATTGATCGCAATGCCCTGCATCAGTTCCCGCACCGAGGGCCGATCCATCTCGTTGAGAAACATCGTCGAGCCGCCCATCTGCTTGGCCTTGCTCGAGACGGCAAAATTCGTGTCCTCGCTGACCCGCCCGTCTTTCAGCGCCTCGAACAGCAGGTTCAGCGTCATCAGCTTCGACATCGACGCGGGCGGCAGCGGCTGGTCGGCGGATTTCTCCAGCAGCACCGTGCGCGTTGTCAGATCATAGACCCATGCCGCCCTGGCGCGGGTTTCAAAACCCGCAGCGGGCAGGGCCAGGCCCAGCGCAAGCACGATCAGGGCGAGAAGGCGAAAAAGCGGCATGGCGGCGGGTGGTCCTTATTTCGAAACGGCATAGGCATCGGCATAGCCGAGGCCCTTGATCTTCTGGATCAGCGCATCGCGCGCCGAGACCGAGGCGGCGGGCCCGGCAACGACACTCCAGAACGTCTTGCCCTTAGCGGTCTCGGTGCGGATGGTGGCGGTGATCCCGGCCTTGCCCAACTGTCCGGCGGCGCGTTTGGCATTGTCCTCGACCGAGAAAATGCCGATCTGCACGAACATCCTGCCCGCCGCCGCCGTGCCCGCGGCGGCCTTGGGCGGGGTTGGTGCGGTGGCTGCGGGTTTGGCGGTGGCGGGTTTGGCCTCGGCGGCAGAAATCGCGGCGCCGGCGGCGGCGGCCAGATCGGCGGCGGGTTTGGCGCCCGGTTTTCCGGCCGGCTTCTGGCCGGGCGTGCCGGGGGCATCGGCCAGCGGCGTGGCGTCAATGCTTTCGGGCGCGGCAATCACCGGATCGGTCACCAGCGGCGCGGCGGTCTCGGCCGGGGCCTCCTCGCGGCGCAGTGCCACCACCGAAAGCTTTGCCGGCGCCCCCGCCAGCAGCTCAAGCGCCGCAGCGGCATCGGAGGACACCTGCAGCTTCGGCCCGGGGTTCTCGCGTTCGCGGCGAAACAGCGCGCCGATCACGAATTTGCCATTGGCCGGGTTGCGGATAATCACCCGCTCGGGGTCGGTCACGCCGGGATGCGCGACCCAGACCCCGCCAAGCGAGGGGCGGCCATCCCAAAGCCCGTCCTCGTCGGCCGAAAACACCTCGGGCGCCTCGATGTCGCGTTCGACCCGCCGCGCCGATGTGGCGGGGGTGGCGCCCTGCGCGGCCTCGCCATCGGCGCCATCGGCCTTGGGGGTGCCCTTGAGAAACCCAAAGGGCTGGCTGCCCTCGGTGCAGCCGGCCAAGGCCAGTGCCGCCGCCAATGCCAGAAGCGGTCGCGTGATCCGTGTCGTGCCCATCTTGCCCCTTTCCGCGTGCCTGTCGTGCCCGCCGCGGACAACCCGCCAATGCGGCCTTGCCGGCCCTTGTTCGTGCCACGCCGCCCGGCCCGGCCGGGATGGTGCATGGTTTGGCCGACATTAGCGGTTTCGCGCTGGCAAGAAAAGCATGTGCGGCGGGCCAAGGCGGTTTTCGGCGGGCCAAGGCTTTCAGAATCGCGTGAAGCGGGCTAGGGCAGGCGGATCGGAAGTGTGGCCGAGTGGTTTAAGGCTCTGGTCTTGAAAACCAGCGAGGGGGAAACCCCTCCGTGGGTTCGAATCCCACCGCTTCCGCCAGAATCTCAATGAAATCAATTGGTTGAGGGGCGAAGGTCGGCCCTTTGCATGTCATTTAGCATGTTGGGGAAGTGCCTGATTTTACAGGAAAATCGGCCAAACGGGCCGAAGCCGCTCATGCGAACGCGAATGGCTTGCTTGCCGGGCAGGCGCGCTGCGCTGCATAGTGCGGCGAAACATTGGTCGAAGGGTTCTGGAAGTGTGGATTGAAAGTGTCGTCGCATGGTTCACCGAAGCGGCAAACGCCCTTGTCTTCGCGCAGTTGGTCGCAGCGTTCGTTACGGCTATCGCCACAATCGCGCTATGGCGCGTGACCCGCGTTCTTGCCGTCGAAACGAAGACACTTGCCGCAACATCATCGCGGGCGTTTGTCGTGTCTTCTTTCGAGTCCAGTGGCGCAGACCCAACGGCACTAAACATCACGCTTCGGAACACCGGGAACGCAACCGCGTTTGACGTAAAGCTGAACATTTCACCCGCTTTGCCGCGATATGACGGGCAAAAATCCGAAGACGAAACGCAAACGATTTTCGAAATTTCGCTACTTCCTCCGGGCGTAGTTCTTCCGTTTCAAGGCGTTATGTCCCGCGATGTTCCCGACGGCATTTTCGCAATTCAAGTGAGTTGGTCACAGATGCCGGGCGACAAGAACCGCCAACAGATAGCATACAAGACCGAACCGAAAGACGGCTTTCGTGGCGGATGGAACACGAAGGGCTTGCACCAAGTCGCCCAAGAAATCGAAAATC
>CAZPWV010000238.1:3009-3716 GCA_964590825.1 uncultured Rhodobacter sp.
TTTTAACGGCGTGGCACTATTTTAATGCCTCTGAATTGACTGGAATAGACATAGCGTGGATCTTAGTAGATGTATTTGGATCTATCTGTGCTTATCTACTCTTAGGATGGATTAAGCGGAAAGCCCAAGAGAAAATGGATTGAAAAAAGACCCCCGAAACCTTGCGGCAACGGGGGTCAGGTAGCTTCCTCAGTGGCCCTGTGGAAGATCGTTAGAGCGCGGCCGCGGGGATGCCCAAATGGGGCGTGTCGGGGTAGAACCCGCAGCGGTGCGGGCTTGGCGCATGGCGGCCCCTGCGGCGACCCGCAGCACCTATGACTGTAGCAACGGGGTTTCGATCCACGCCCCCGTGGGGGGGCGACGCCCGTGGGGCACATACAGCTTCTGGCCCGACAGGTTTCGATCCACGCCCCCGTGGCGGGGCGACAACGGCTCGGGAACCCCTTCCCCGTGATGGGGGGGTTTCGATCCACGCCCCCGTGGGGGGGCGACGGCGCAGGCCGAAGCAAAGGCGACGATCAAGGCCAGTTTCGATCCACGCCCCCGTGGGGGGGCGACCGCGGGCCAAAAGCGCTGGCAGCGCGTCCTGCGGCTGTTTCGATCCACGCCCCCGTGGGGGGGCGACGTCAGCACAGTCAGGGCAGTCAAGCTTGCCGAGACGTTTCGATCCACGCCCCCGTGGGGGGGCGACGTCAGCACAGTCAGGG
>CAZPWV010000239.1:0-3679 GCA_964590825.1 uncultured Rhodobacter sp.
CAATCTGGAGGCCGCGGCGCGGGTTTCCGGCGCCGCGCCGCTGAGCGCCTTTCGCCGCATCCTGCTGCCGCTGATCGCCCCCAGCCTGCTGGCCGCGATGCTGCTGGTCTTTGCCGTCGCCTCGCGCGAGCTGGTGGCCTCGGTGGTGGTGGCGCCGGTGGGGGTTTCGACCATTTCCACCTATATCTGGCGGCAGTTCGACCAGGGTTCGGTCGGGCTGGGCATGGCGATGGCCTTTGTGACGATCCTCCTCACCACGGCGCTCCCCCTTGTCGTGCTCAGCCTGATGGGGCGGCGGGGAAACCTTTTGTAAGCCCGATCGCGGCGATCACCGCCCCGCAAGCCCGCTGAACCCAGCCCGCCGCCGTGACCCTGCGCAGCGGGCAGATCCCTGCCCCCGCCCGGCAGCCGCCCGGCTGCCGGGCCTTTTGCGGTGCTCAGCAGTTCGGCACATTCACCGCCAGCCCGCCGAGGCTGGTTTCCTTGTAATGTTCGTGCATGTCGCGGCCGGTCTGGCGCATGGTCTCGATCGCCGCATCGAGCGGCACGAAATGCGTGCCGTCGCCGCGCAAGGCCAGCGAGGCGGCGGAAATCGCCTTGATCGCGCCCAGCCCGTTCCTTTCGATGCAGGGCACCTGCACCAGCCCCTTCACCGGGTCGCAGGTCATGCCAAGGTGGTGCTCAAGCGCGATTTCGGCTGCGTTTTCAATTTGTTCAGGGCTGCCGCCCAAAACGGCGGCCAACCCCGCCGCCGCCATCGCCGCCGCCGAGCCGACCTCGGCCTGACAGCCGCATTCGGCGCCCGAGATCGAGGCATTGGTCTTGATGATGCCGCCAATCGCCGCCGCGGTCAGCAGGAATTCCCCCACCCGTGCCGCGCTTGCCCCAGGCACATGGTCGAGCCAGTAGCGGATCACCGCGGGCATCACGCCGGCCGCGCCATTCGTCGGCGCCGTCACCACCTGCCCGCCGGCGGCGTTTTCCTCGTTCACCGCCATGGCATAGCAGGAAATCCAGTCGTTGATCGTATGCGGCGCGACAAGGTTCATGCCGCGCTCGGCCAAAAGCGCTTCGTGAATGCCCCTGGCGCGGCGCTTCACCCGCAAGCCGCCGGGCAATTCGCCCTCCGCGGCCAGACCGCGGGCAATGCAGTCATTCATCACCGCCCAGACCCGTTTGAGCCCGGCCTCGATCTCCTCTTCCGGGCGAAAACGGCGCTCGTTGCGGCGTTTCATCTGCGCGATGCTCAGCCCCGAGGCATGGGCCATGGTCAGCATCTCATCGGCGCTGCGGAACGGAAAGGGCACCGGCGAGGGCGCGGCAAGGGCGCGGTCATCGACCCGCTGATATTCCGCCTCGGTCAGCACGAAACCGCCGCCGATGGAATAATAGGTCTCGCGCAGGATCACGTCGCGCTCGCCGTCGAGCGCCTCGATCACCATGCCATTGGCGTGGCCCGGCAGCGAGGGGCCGAAATCGAAGATCAGGTCGCGCTCGGGGTCGAAGGCGAGCGGGCCAAGCCCCGGCGGATGCAACCGGCCCGTGGCGCGGTTCTCGGCCAGCGCGGCCTCGGCATCGGCGTGAACATAGGTTTCGGGCAAAAACCCGGCCAGACCCAGGATCGTGGCGCGGTCGGTGGCATGGCCCTTGCCGGTAAAGGCGAGCGAGCCGTGCAGCCGCACCCGCAGCCCCGCGGCATGAAAGGGCGAGGCGCGGAGTGTGGCCAGAAACCGCCCCCCGGCAACCATCGGCCCCATGGTGTGCGACGACGACGGCCCCACCCCCAGTTTGAAGATGTCGAAAACGCTCAGAAACATATGCGGCTCCCTGTTGGCGCCATGGTGGCCTGCCGGGCGCCGCCATGGAAGGGCGAAAACGACATTTGGCGCCGCTTCAGCGGTGTGCCGGCGCCGGCGCGGGGGGGGGGCGGGGATGGCGCAGGGTGCGGGCGGGGTGGAACAAAGGCCGGGGCGGAAAGGATTTGGCAAGACCTTGTTAGGGTAAACTTCATCCCCTGCCCCTATCCTGCGCCGATCCTTGGGGTTTTCCGATGCCCAGTTTTGGCGCCTGGCAACTGTCTGACCTGCTCATTACCGGGCCTGATCCGTTTGGATCGGATGCCACGGCCAATGACGCATCGGTCAATGCCACCAGCTTCACCATTGCCGCCGATGCCACGCTGCGCATGGTGAACCTGGCCGACAATGACGCCAGTTTCGAGGATGGCGACGGCGATCAGGAACTGACCGCACCGATGAGCTTTGACGGCGTCAACTGGGGCTCGGGGGCCTCGGGCGAGGTGGAAACCGAATATTCCTATGTCATCCGGCCGGTCGGGTCATCGGACCCGGCTGATAATATCACCATCTATGTGCTTGAATTTGAAGGTGATGTTCACGGCATTGCCAGTTCCGAGCGGCTTTTTGCCGGGCAAAGCTATACCATCGTCGCCGTCGCCAGCAATGACCCGGTGGTGGCCTATTCGGGGATGGCGGTCTGCTTTGCCGCCGGCACGCTGATTGCCACACGGCGCGGCGCCAAGCGGGTTGAAACGCTGGAACCGGGCGACCGGCTGCAAACCTGCGACAACGGGTTTCGCCCGGTGCGCTGGGTCGGGCGCTGGCGGATGGGCGGCACCGGGGCGGCGGCGCCGGTGCGCTTTGCCCCCGGCGTGCTGGGCAACGACCGGGCGCTGCTGCTCTCGGGTCAGCACCGGGTGCTGTTGCGCCCCGAGGCCGGGCCGCTGGCGGGCGAGGAGGTGCTGGTCGCGGCCAAGGCCCTGCTGGGCCTGCCGGGCATCACCCGTGCGCCCTGCCCGCGCATCGAATGGGTGCATGTGATGCTGCCCGGCCATGAGGTGATCTTTGCCGAAAATGCCCGCAGCGAGAGCCTGCTGGTCGGGCCGCAGGCGCTGCGGGTGATGGAACCGACACAGGCGCAGCGGCTGCACGCCAGCCTGCGTGACGACCCGTTCATCGGCCTGCCGATCCGCCCGATCGTGCCGCCGGGCCGCGCCGGGCGGCTGATTGTCGAGCCGATGGGCGGAACCCGCGCGCCGCGGGCCTGAGCGGCTGTCGGCCTGCGCGGCTGGTCGGAGAGATTGGCCCGAACGGGCCGAACCGGCCGAACCGGCCGGGCGGATGCGGCATTTACCCCCTCGCGCGGGGCGCGGCGCTTGGCTATAACCGTGCCAACCCAGCCAAGGAGACGCCCATGCCTGCCGAGCTTTCCCCGATCGACAAGGCGAAATTCGCCGCCGCGCGCCGTGCTGTCGATTTCGTCGAAGATGGCATGAAAGTGGGCCTTGGCACCGGCTCCACCGCGGCCTGGATGGTGCGCTGCCTGGGCGAGATGGTGCGCGAGGAAGGGCTGCGGATCGTGGGCGTGCCCACCTCGAGCCGCACCGCCGATCTGGCCCGGCAGGTGGGCATTGCCGTGGTCGGGCTTGACGAGGCGAAATGGCTCGACCTGACGATTGACGGCGCCGATGAATTCGACGCGCAGATGAACCTCATCAAGGGCGGCGGCGGCGCGCTGTTGCAGGAAAAGATCGTTGCCACCGCCTCGGATCAGATGATCGTCATCACCGATGCCTCGAAGGAAGTGGTCAGCCTGGGCGCCTTTCCGCTGCCCGTCGAGGTGGTGCCCTTCGGCTGGCAGACCACCCGCGCGCTGATCG
>CAZPWV010000240.1:0-3640 GCA_964590825.1 uncultured Rhodobacter sp.
TCGATCTCGCGGAGCATCTCTGTCCGCTGCAAGGTCGGCGCGCCGACGATCGCCACCAAAAGCCGGCCATCGCCCAATTGCCGCAGATGCCCCGCCAGATCGGCACGATCGACGCGCAATTCGCTGTCCATGAAAGCGCCGACATCGCCCATCGGCCCGTTGCTGTCGCCCAGCCAGAATTCTGCCATCCGCGCCCCCGTTTGCCTCCGCGTCCCCGATTGCCAGACCGCCGTGCCAGACCGCCGTGCCAGACCGGTCAGCCGTCGCGCTCAGCCCAGCGCCGCCACCAGACGCGCCAGCGCCGCCACCGGGTCTTCGTGCCGCCAGATTTCCTCGCCCAACGCGACAAAATCACTGACCGGCGCAAGATCGCGCAGGGTGGCTTCGTCCAGCGCGCCCTCGGCCACCACCGGCACCTCGATCATCTCGGACCACCATTCAAAGATCGCCCGCTCGGCGCGCGGCGTATGGCCAAGCCCGGTTTCGCCGACCGGGCCAAAGCAGACATAATCGGCCCCGGCCTCGCCCGCATTCATGCCCTCGTGTTTCGAGGCGCCGCACCAGGCCCCGATGATCGCATCGGCGCCCAGCTCCTTGCGGGCGGCCCGCACCGAACGGGCGCCATCGCTCAGATGCACCCCGTCAAGCCCATGGCGGGCAACCAGACCAAGGTGGTTTTCGATCACCAGCGCAACGTCATGGGCATGGGCGACGGCGCGCAGCGCATCGGCGGCACGCATCACCGTGTCTTCGTCGCGGCTCGCCAGCGCCAGACGGATGCAGGCCACCTCCTGGCTGGCCAGCACCCGCGACAGCAGCGGCGGAAATACCTCCAGATCGAAGCTGGGCGGGGTGAGCAGGTAAAGCTGCGGGCGATCCTCGGCCATGGCGGTCTCCTTTCGGGTTTTGCGCCTTCTAGCGCAGCCGCCCCCGCCTTGCCAGCGGTCTCTGGCCTCTGTATCGGGGGGGAATGAGTGAAAGCCCGATCCGCACCCCCGTCTTCATCCTCGTGCGCCCGCAGATGGGCGAGAACATCGGCGCCGCAGCGCGGGCGATGCTGAACTTTTCGCTGCGCGGGCTGCGGCTGGTCGATCCGCGTGACGGCTGGCCCAATCCGCGGGCGGTGGCGATGGCCTCGGGCGCGGCGGGGCAGGTGCTCGATCATGCCGGTGTCTTCGCCAGCACCGGCGCGGCGATTGCCGATTGCGATTTCGTCTTTGCCACCACGGCGCGCGGGCGCGAGCTGTCAAAGCCGATCTACACCCCCGAGGCGGCGATGGCCGAGGCGCGGGCGCGGATCGCGGCCGGGCAGCGGGTGGCGGTGCTGTTCGGCCCCGAGCGCACCGGGCTGGAAAATGACGATATCGTCCGCGCCAATGCCATCATCACCGTGCCGGTCAACCCGGAATTCTACTCGCTCAACCTGGCGCAGGCGGTGCTGCTGACGGGGTACGAATTCGCCCGTCAGGGCAGCGATGCCCCGGCCATCGCCCCCGGTCTGGCGGGCACCGAACCGGCCACGGCGATCGAGGTGGAAAAGCTGGGCGACCATTACGAAGAGCGGCTGGACGAGGCCGGGTTCTTCTTTCCCGAGGCCAAGGCAATGATGATGCGGCGCAATCTGCGCAACATGTGGAGCCGCTTCGGGCTGACGCGGGCCGAGGTGCAGACGCTGCACGGCATGTTGCGACAAATCATCCGCAGCCGCGGCTGAGCCGTGCCGGGGCTTGCGGCGGCGCTTTTGCGTTGCCATCGTGGCCCATGCTCAGGGTGCTGAAACGTTCACTTTTCGCCAGTCTTGCCGGGGCCGCGCTTGGGGTTCTGGCGCTGTTGGCGTTTTTCCCGGCGCTGCGTGGCGGGCTGTGCCCGGCCTGCTACGGGCTGGAGCGCGCCGCGCCGGGGCTTTGGGTGCAGGCGGCGATGCCGGCGCCCGAGCGGGCGGCGCTGCGTGCGGGGCTGGCGGCGGCGCGCCGGAAGGTGGGGGTGTTCTACGGTCCGGCGCGGGCGCATCTGCGGGTTCTCGCCTGTGCCGACAGTGCCTGTGACCGCCGTCTGGGCGGGCGCGGCGCGGCGGCGGTGACCTATTCGCTTGGCCCGCTTGCGGTGGTGCGCCTGGCGCCGCGCGGGCTGAACGAAACCATTCTGGCGCATGAGATCACCCATACCGAAACCCATGCCCGGCTGGGCGTCTGGGGGCAGGTTTCGGGGCGGATGCCGGCCTGGTTCGACGAGGGGTTGGCGGTGATCGTCTCGGAGGATCCGCGCTATCTGGGGCCGGGCACCGGGGTGCAGCGCTGCCGCAAGGTGCCGCGCCCCGATTTGCCCTCCAGCCCCTTTGCCTGGGCGCCGCTGGCCGGGCGCGAGCGTGGGCTTTATGCCGAGGCGGGCTGTGCGGTGCTGGGCTGGATGGCCGGGAACGGCGCCGGGGCGGGGCTGTTGCAGCGGTTGGCGGCGGGGGCGGCGCTGCCCTGAGCGGGGGCCCCCCTCCGGCTGCGCAGCGCCCCGCCGCTCGCCCCCCTCTTGCCCCCATCCGCCCCCCGGCCTAGTGTCGGGGCCAGTCAGGGAGTAACGGATGAGCCGCAAACGCAGCATCTTCGAAGAGGTCGGCACCGCGCCGCCGCAGGCCGCGCCCGCCCCGCAGGGCGGCATGATCGACGCCCGCCCCAAAGGCGCAAGGCGGGGGCTGCGGCTGTGGCTGTTCGTGCTCTTTGCGCTGGTCGTGGCGATGATTGCGCTGGGGGGGGCCACCCGGCTGAGCGACGCCGGGCTGAGCATCACCGAATGGCGCCCGGTCACCGGGGCGTTGCCGCCCGTCAGCCCCGAAGACTGGCAGGCCGAATTCGGCAAATACCGCGAAAGCCCGCAGTTTGCGCTGCAAAACCCCGAGATGACGCTGGAGGGTTTCAAGCGCATCTACTGGTGGGAATGGTCGCATCGGCAATTGGGCCGGGTGACGGGCCTTGTCTGGGCGCTGGGCTTTGCAGGGTTCGCGCTGGCACGGCGGATTCCGCCGGGCTGGGCGGGGCGGTTCTGGGCGCTTGGCGCGCTGGGCGGGGCGCAGGGCGCGATCGGCTGGTGGATGGTATCGTCGGGGCTGGGCGCGGGGATGGTCTCGGTCGCCTCTTACCGGCTGGCGGTGCATCTGGGGCTGGGCTTTGCCATCCTCGGGCTGATCGGCTGGTATGGGCTGGCGCTGGGGCGCAGCGAGGCGGCGCTGTTGCAGGCGCGCCGGCTGGCCGAGCCGCGCCTTGTCGCCCTGGCCACGGCGCTGCTGGCGCTGGCCTTCGGGCAGATCGTGCTGGGCGCGCTGGTGGCGGGCATTGATGCCGGGCGCGGCTTTACCGACTGGCCCTGGATGGGCGGGGCCCTGCTTCCGCCCGATCCGTTCGCGCTGGTGCCGCGATCGGGCAAGGAGCAGATTTCCGGCGCCTTCGTTCCCGGCGTTTTCGGCCGCAAGGGCACGCCGGAGGAAGGGCTGTTCCTCATCTTCTCGATGCACAATTCGACCATCTATGCGGCGAAGCCGGACGGAACGGTCACGCCCTGGCTGGTGATGGACGGGGAAGGCGGCAATCCGGGGCCGGTCACCTTGATCGGGAAACTGGGGGCATTGTCCAACGCCGTGCTGTCAACTGGCTCG
>CAZPWV010000241.1:0-3284 GCA_964590825.1 uncultured Rhodobacter sp.
GGTGGCGGGGCGGCGGTCTTTGCGCTGGCCAGCGGCCCCTGGGGCATCCACCTGGCCATGGTGCTGATCGGCATCGGCTGTGCCCCGGTGCTGATGGGATCTTACTACATCTTTGCGCGCAGCTTCCGCCCGGCCTTGTTCGGCACGCTGGCGGCCTCGGTGATCGGGGTGGGCAGCCTTGGCAACCTTGCGGGCGCGGCGCCGCTGGCGGCGGCGATTGCCGCCATCGGCTGGCGGGCAACGCTTTGGGGGCTGGCGGCGCTGACGCTGCTGACGGCGGCCGCAATCCTCGGCTTTACCCGCGACCCCGAACGGCTTGGCACGGCAACGGGCGCCAGGGGCACGGTGTTGGATATCCTGCGCCTGCCCGGTTTCTGGCTGATCCTGCCGCTGACCTTTGCCAATTACACCGCGGCGGCGGCGCTGCGCGGTCTCTGGGCCGGCCCCTGGCTGAGCGAAATGCACGGCGCCGATGCCGGGCTGATCGGCCGGGTGACGCTGGTCATGGGGCTGGCAATGGTGCTGGGCAACTTTGCCTATGGCCCGGCCGACCGCCTTTTCGGCAGCCACAAGCGGGTGGTGATCCTGGGCAATGCGGTGCTGTGCCTGGCGCTGGGGCTGATGGCGCTTGCCCCCGATGCCGGGCTGACCCGCACCACCGCGCTTCTGGCGGCGGCGGGGTTTTTCGGCGCCTCTTTCCCGGTGCTGATGGCACATGGGCGGGCCTTCTTTCCGCCGCATCTGATGGGGCGCGGGGTGACGACGCTGAACCTTGTCTCCATTTCCGGGGCCGGGATCGGGCTGTTCCTCTCGCGCCCGGTCTTTGCGATGGCCTCCGCCGGCGGCGATCCGGTTGCGGCCTATCGGGTGTTGTTCCTTTTCTTCCTGGTGCCGGTCATTGCGGGGCTTGCGGTGTACCTTTTCGCCCGCGACAGCCGCGACGTGATGCGCTAAACCGGCCCCCATGCCCTTGCCCATGCCCAAGCCCTGGCCCATGCCCAAACCTGCCGATATTGCCGTGATCGCCCCGAACCTGAAGCGCCGCCTTTCGGGCGTCACCGCCACGGTGGTGCGCCTTGTGCCGCTTCAGGCGCAGCACATCGGCGTTGTCGCCACCGGGCCGGGCCTGCCGCCCGAGCTGCCCCATGTTCCGCTGTGGCGGCTGCCCTTTCTGCCGCGCCGGCTGCGGGTCTGGCACGCCAGGCGCAACACCGAAATGGCGCTGGGTCTGCTGCTCAAGCACGTCTTGCGCATGGATCTGCGGCTGGTGTTCACCTCGGCCAGCCAGCGCCGCCACACCGGCTATACCAGGTGGCTGATCGGAAAAATGGATGCGCTGGTGGCCACTTCGGCGCGCACGGCGGCCTATCTTGAGCATCCGGCGCAGGTGATCTTGCACGGGATCGACACCGAGAGCTTCTCGCCGGCCGAAAACCGCGCGGCGCTGCGGGCGCGGCTGGGCCTGCCCGAAGGCCGGCTGCTGGGCTGCTATGGCCGCATCCGCGCGCAAAAGGGCACCGATGCTTTCGTTGCGGCGATGATCGCGCTTTTGCCGGCGCATCCGGGGGTGAGCGCGTTGGTGATGGGCCGCGCCACCGCCGAACACGAGGCGTTTCTGGCTACGCTGAAGGCGCGGGTGGCGGCGGCGGGGCTGGCCGATCGCATCCTGTTCCGGCCCGAGGTTTCCGTCGATGCGATGCCCGACTGGTATCGGGTGCTCGACCTTTACGTTGCGCCGCAGCGCTGGGAGGGTTTCGGCCTGACGCCCCTGGAGGCGATGGCCTGCGGCGTGCCGGTGGTGGCGACACGGGTGGGCGCGTTTGAAGACATCGTGACGCCCGAAACCGGGGCGCTGGTGCCCCCCGACGACATCGCCGCGCTGACGGCGGCGATTGGCGCCTGTCTGGACGATCCGGCCGGCACCGGCGCGGCGGGGCAGGCGGCACGGGCGCATGTGGTGCGGAATTTCCGCATCGAGGCCGAGGCCGGGGCGCTGGTGGCGCTCTACCGCCGGATGCTGGCATGAACCGGCTCGGGTTTCATGCCGCCCGCGCGCTGCGCCTCGAGGCCGCTCTGGCGGCGCTCTCGGTGCCGCAGTCCGAACTGCTGGCCGATCTTGCGGGCCGGCGGGTGGCCCTGGTGGGCAATGCACGGGCCCTTGCCGGCGGCAGCCATGGCGCCGAAATCGATGGCCACGACCGGGTGATCCGCATCAACCGCGCGCCGATGCCGGGCGCCCAAAGCCATGGCACCCGCACCGACTGGCTGGCGCTGGCCTTGCGGCTGGGGGCGCCAGACCGCGCCCGGATTGGTGCCGGCCGTTATCTGTGGATGAGCCACAAGCGCAAGCGGCTCGACTACACCACCGCCACGAGCCCCGGCTTTTACCTGCACCCGCTGGCCGATTTTGCCGCGCTGAAGGCCCGGCTTGGCGCCCAGCCCACCACCGGGGCAATGCTAATTGATCTGCTCACCCGCGCCCCTTTGGCGGGGCTGTCGCTCTACGGCTTCGACTTCATGGCCTCGCTGTCGCTTTCGGGCAGCCGCAGCGCCGAAAGAACGCCGCATGATTTTGGCGCCGAAGCGGCGATGGTTCACGCCCTGACGGCGCGCGATTCGCGCATCACTTTGGTGAAATAACCGCCGCGCCCCTTTCCAAATTGGCCGGTTTCCGCTATCGGGCATCGTTCTTTCGAGAAGGAGGCCTTGATGGGCTACAAAGTCGTCGTCGTCGGCGCCACGGGCAACGTGGGCAAGGAAATGCTGAACATTCTCGCCGAGCGCGAGTTTCCGGTGGATGAAATCGCGGCGCTGGCGTCGCGCAAATCGCTGGGCACCGAGGTCAGCTTTGGCGACAAGACCTTGAAGACCAAAGACCTCGACACTTTCGACTTCACCGGCTGGGACATTGCGCTTTTTGCCATCGGCTCGGATGCGACCAAGGTTTATGCGCCCAAGGCCGCGTCGCAAGGCTGCGTTGTCATCGACAACTCCTCTCTCTACCGCTACGACCCAGAAATTCCGCTGATCGTGCCCGAGGTGAACGCCGATGACATCGTGCGCTACACCAACCGCAACATCATCGCCAACCCGAACTGCTCGACCGCGCAGATGGTGGTGGCACTCAAGCCCTTGCATGACCGGGCGCGGATCAAGCGCGTGGTGGTGGCGACCTACCAATCGGTTTCCGGCACCGGCAAGGAAGCCATGGACGAGCTGTGGAACCAGACCAAGGGCATGTATGTGCCCGGTCAGGAAGTGGCGCCCAAGGTCTACCCCAAGCA
>CAZPWV010000241.1:3321-3604 GCA_964590825.1 uncultured Rhodobacter sp.
CGGCGAGACCAAGGAAGAGTGGAAGATGGTGGCCGAGACGAAGAAAATTCTCGACCCGAAGATCAAGCTCACCGCCACCTGCGTGCGGGTGCCGGTGTTTGTCGGCCATTCGGAAGCGATCAACATCGAGTTCGAGGATTTTCTCGACTGGGAAGAGGCGACCGAGATTCTGCGCGAGGCCCCCGGCGTGATGGTGATCGACAAGCGCGAGGCCGGTGGCTACATCACCCCCGTCGAATGCGTGGGCGATTATGCCACCTATATCTCGCGCATCCGGCAAGAC
>CAZPWV010000242.1:0-3585 GCA_964590825.1 uncultured Rhodobacter sp.
TGGTGGCGGGGATCATGTGGGGCTCCAAATCGGGGGTGCAATTCTCGCTGTCGCTGATCGCGCTCAAGGCGCTGCCGGTGCTGATGCTGGGCGGTTTCACCTCAATCCCCGGTGCCATTCTTGGCGGGCTCATCATCGGCATGGGTGAAAAACTGTTCGAGTTCTTCATCGGCCCGATGATCGGCGGTGCCACCGAGAACTGGTTTGCCTATGTGCTGGCGCTGATTTTCCTCGTGTTCCGTCCGCAAGGGCTGTTCGGCGAGAAGATCATCGAAAGGGTGTGACGATGATTTTCAGGCAGCAACGGATTTTGGTTGATCGGTGCGCGGTCATGCGACATTCTGACGCAGATCCAGCCACCTTGGGGCCGCAGCGCCCCGGCTGGAGACAAGGGTTGCTGATGCGGCCCGGAATGCGGGTCGCGCTGGGGATTGGGAGGTCCCCCGCCCATGACACGCAAAACCTGTGCCACCATCTTCACCATCGGCTGGGGCGCCGCACTCGCCTTTGGCTGGATCGCTCTTGCCGCGCCGCCGGACGAGCCGACCGGGCTGAGAACCATCAACATGTTGCTGACCGCCTTGGGCGTGGGTGCCGGGATGTGGTCCTGGGTCCGCATCCGTCGCGGCTGCTGAGGGGGCAGGCGCAGACCCTTCCCCGCAAATTCAAAGGGGGGAGGGGCTGATGTTCTACCGCGAGGCAGGCGATTTCAAGACGTCCTACAAGGCCGACAGCCAGACCTTTCCGATCCGGCTGGACCGGATGGGCTATTGGGCCGCACTGGCGCTGGCCTATGGCGTGGTGCCGTTTTTCATCGACGACTATTGGGCCAATGCCGTCTTTGTGCCCTTTCTCATCTATGCCATCGCCGCCATCGGGCTGAACATCCTGGTCGGCTTTGCCGGGCAGGTCAGTCTGGGCACCGGCGGTTTCATGGCGGTCGGGGCCTATGCGGTTTACAAGCTGATGACCGCCTTCCCCGAGGTGTCGATCTTCATCCATGTGCTGCTGGCCGGCGGGGTTACCGCCCTGGTGGGGGTGGCCTTTGGCCTGCCCAGCCTGCGCATCAAGGGCTTTTATCTGGCGGTGGCCACGCTGGCGGCGCAGTTCTTTCTGGTCTGGCTCTTCAACAAGGTGCCGTGGTTTTACAACTACTCCGCCTCGGGGCAGATCACCGCGCCGGATCGCACGGTGTTCGGCGTCTTCGTCACCGGGGCGCAAACCACGGCCACCGCCAAATATCTGTTCTGTCTGGTGCTGTTGACCCTGGTGGCGCTGATGGCCCGCAACCTGACGCGCGGCACCATGGGGCGCAAATGGATGGCCATCCGCGATATGGATATTGCCGCCGAAATCATCGGGGTGAACCCGCTGACCACCAAGGTCACCGCCTTTGCCGTTTCGTCCTTTTTCATCGGCATTGCCGGGGCGCTGCTGTTTTCGGTCTATCTTGGCGCGGCCGAGGTGGGCGAGGCCTTTGGCATCAACAAGAGCTTTCTCGTGCTCTTCATGGTCATCATCGGCGGGCTGGGCAGCATCTTCGGCTCATTTGCCGGGGCGGCCTTTCTGGTGCTTTTGCCGGTGTTCCTGAAAAACGTTCTGGTCGGGGGCTTTGGCTGGCCCACCGATGTGGCCGCGCATCTGGAACTGATGATCGTCGGGGCGCTGATCGTAGTGTTCCTGATCGCCGAACCGCATGGGCTGGCGCAACTGTGGCGCATCGCCAAAGAAAAACTGAGACTCTGGCCCTTTCCACATTGAGGGGCCGAAGGGAAGAACCGGGCAACCGGCAGACTGACAACCGAAATACGTTCTGGGAGGATAAACGTATGAAGAAAAGCTATGCAGCCCTGGCCGCGCTGGCCATTACCGCCGCCACCCCGGCCCTGGCCGAACTGGTGGTGCCGAACCTGAGCTATCGCACCGGCTCCTATGCCGCCAACGGCATTCCCTATGCCGATGGCTTTGCCGATTACTTCACCCTGCTCAACGAGCGCGATGGCGGCATTGGCGGCGAAAAGGTTTCCGTTCCCGAATGCGAAACCGCCTATAACACCGAAAAGGGCGTGGAGTGCTATGAAAGCACCAAGGGGGCCGGGGCGCTGGTCTATAACCCGCTTTCGACCGGCATCACCTATCAGCTGATCCCCAAGGTCAATGCCGATGGCATCACGCTTTACACCCCCGGCTATGGCCGCACCTCGTCGGCCAATGGCGGCGTGTTCGAATGGGTGTTCAACTATCCCGCCAACTACTGGGATGGCGCCTCGGTGGCGGTGAAATACATCCTTGGCGAGAATGGCGATGACCTGAAGGGCAAAAAGATCGCGCTGGTCTATCACAACTCGGCCTATGGCAAGGAACCCATCCGCACGCTGGAGGAACTGGCCAAGAAACACGGCTTCGAGCTGGTGCTCTTGCCGGTTGACCCGCCGGGGCAGGAGCAGAAATCGCAATGGCTGCAAATTCGCCGCGACAAGCCCGATTATGTGCTGATGTGGGGCTGGGGCGTGATGAACCAGGTGGCGATTCAGGAAGCCGTCAACATCAAGTTCCCGATGGATCACTTCATCGGCGTCTGGTGGTCGGGTTCGGAAAACGATGTCGGCCCGGCAGGCGATGGCGCCAATGGCTACAAGGCGCTGACCTTCCACGGCACCGGCGCCGATTACCCGGTCTATGCCGACCTGAAGAAATACGTCTATGACGCCGGCAAGGCGGCAGGGGCGGGCGACCAGTCGGGCACGATCCTCTATTCGCGCGGCATGTATGCCGCGATGACGATTGCCGAAGCCATCCGCACCGGTCAGGAAAAGGCCGGCAAGGCAGCGGTCAATGCCGCCGAGGTGCGGGACGGCTTTGAAAACCTCAACCTCACCGAGGCGCGGCTGACCGAACTGGGCCTGCCCGGCTTTGCCCAGCCGATCGCCGCCAATTGCACCGACCACGGCGGCCCCGGCTCGGCGATGATCCTGCAATGGGATGCGGCGGCGAAGAAATGGAACACCGTGTCCGACTGGATCGGTGCCGATGCCGATGTGCTTGACCCGCTGGTGGCCGAAGACTCGGCAGCCTTTGCCGCCGAAGCCGGCCTTGCCGGGCGCTGCAAATAAGCCAATCGCCCCCGGCTTTCGGGCCGGGGGCAACCGCCCAAGGGAGAGGCCCATGCTTGACGCCGCCAAGACCGAGACCCTGCTTGAGGTCAACAATATCGAGGTGATCTACAACCACGTCATCCTGGTGCTGAAAGGGGTCAGCCTTTCCGTGCCCAAGGGCGGCATCACCGCGCTTCTGGGTGGCAACGGGGCGGGCAAGACCACCACGCTCAAGGCCATTTCCAACCTGCTGAAATCGGAACGCGGCGCGGTGACCAAGGGCACGATCCACTATCGCGGCGAGCGGGTGCAAGAGCTGTCCCCCGCTGATCTGGTGCGCAAGGGCGTCATTCAGGTGATGGAGGGGCGACACTGTTTTGAACATCTGACGGTCGAGGAAAACCTGCTGACCGGCGCCTATACCCGCCACGATGGCCGCGCCGCCGTGCAGCGCGACCTCGAGATGGTCTATGCCTATTTCCCCCGGCTG
>CAZPWV010000243.1:0-3575 GCA_964590825.1 uncultured Rhodobacter sp.
TCAGTCCCCTCCCGGTCACCGCCGGGTCGCCTTGGGTGCAGGTTCTGCGCAACCAAGGCGTGTGTCAACACGCGCCAACACGCCCGAGGGCGCCAGCGGCATTGATCGGCGCGCCGCTCTGCCCTAAATCTGGGCAGGCAACAAAGGGCAGGGGCCATGGCGGCACAACCGCTTTCCTACGAAATCCGGCTGGCACGCGATGCGCAGGACCTGCGGGCCTCGCAGCGGCTGCGCTATGCAGTCTTTGTCGAGGAACTGGGCGGCGATGGGCCGCTGATCGACCACGAGGGGCGGCTCGAGGGTGATGAATTCGACCCGCTTTATGACCATCTGGTCCTGATCGATGCCTCCAAACCCCCAGAATCGCTGGATTATGTGGTGGGGGCCTATCGGTTGCTGCGCTCTGACCGCGCCGCCGAGATCGGCCGGTTCTACTGCGATGCCGAATATGACCTTGCGCCTTTGCGCGCCTCGGGGCGGCGGCTTCTGGAACTGGGGCGGTCCTGCGTTCACCCCGATCATCGCGGCGGCGCGGCGATGCTGATGCTGTGGAACGCGCTGGCCGATTATGTTCTGGCCCATGAGATCGAGGTGCTGTTCGGTGTCGCCTCGTTTCACGGCACCGACCCGGAGCGGCTGAAGATGCCGCTTGCCTGGCTGCATCACCACCACCTGGCCCCCGAAGCCCTGCGCCCGCGCGCCCGCCCCGAGCAGTTTCAGCGCATGGACCTGCTCCCCGCCGGGGCGCTGGACCGCCGCGCTGCGCTGGCCGAAATGCCCAATCTCATCAAGGCCTATCTGCGGCTGGGCGGGTTTGTCGGCGAGGGCGCCTTTATCGACCGGCCGTTCAACACCACCGATGTGCTTTTGCTGATGGATACCAAGGCGATGTCGGAAAAGCACCGCGATTTCTACACCCGCCGCGTCGAGGGCCGGGCATGACGCCGCTCTGGCAGGGCGACGACCCGCCCGAAGTGGCGCGGACCGGCGTGGCGGGATGGCTGCGGCTGCTGTGGCGCGGCGCGGCGCTGGGGGCGGTGCTGTTGCTGGGGCTGGGGCTGCTTTTGCTGCTGCGCCTGGTCGAGCGGCCGCTTTTTGGCGCCTTTCGGCCCTGGACCCCCTGGATCACGCAATGGGTCTGCCGGCTGTCGGTGGCGATCCTCGGGCTGCGCTATGCGGTGCGCGGCCGGCCCATGGGGCATATCGGCGCGGTGGTGGCCAACCATGCAAGCTGGCTGGATATTTTCACCCTCAACGCCTGTCAGCGGATCTATTTCGTCTCCAAGGCCGAGGTGGCGCGCTGGCCCTTTGTCGGCTGGCTGGCGCGGGCCACCGGAACGCTGTTCATCCGCCGCGACCCGCGCGAGGCCAAGGCACAGCAGGCCCTGCTCGAAACCCGCATCCGGGCCGGGCATCACCTGCTGTTCTTCCCCGAGGGCACCTCGACCGACGGGCTGCGGGTGCTGGGGTTCAAGACCACGCTGTTTCAGCCCTTTTACAGTCACGGTCTGGAGAAACTCATGCAGATTCAGCCGGTTACCGTAAATTATACGGCGCCAAAGGGGGAGGATGCGCGGTTTTACGGCTGGTGGCGCGATATGGAGTTTGCGCCGCATCTGACCAAGGTTCTGGCCGCGCCGCGGCAGGGCGCGGTGGAGGTGGTGTTTCATCCGCCGTTCGACGTTTCGGCCTTTGTCTCGCGCAAGGAACTGGCGCTGGCCTGCGAGGCGGCGGTGCGGGCGGGGTTGACGGCGCGCGAATCGGCGGGTCAGGGTTCGGCGGCGCCATCGCGGTAATAGCGCAGCACCGCCAGACGGATCGCCGTGGCCAGCCCGGTGCCGGGGGCGCGGCTGGCGTCGATTTCGCGGGCGAGTTCGTTGATCCCTTGCCCGCGGCTCTGCGCGAGGGCGCGGAACCCGGCCCAGAACGGGTCTTCGAGCGAGACCGAGGTGCGGTGCCCGCCCAGGGTCAGCGAATGTTTGCGCGGTGCGCTCATGGCGCCTCCTCGCCCGGTTCTTGTGCCGCGCGCTGATGCGCCGCAAGCCGGGCCTGTGCCTGTTCGGCCTGCGCCGCCTCGAGCTGGCGTTGCGCCTTGGTGCGGCCAAATTTCACAGCGTTTTCATCGGCCTGACGCCGCGCCCCGGCTTTGGCGGCAGCTTTGCGAACGCGGTTGAGATTGACGATTTCGGCCATGGTCGGGCGGGGCTCTGCGGTGGATCGGCCCCCAGCCTAGCACGCGAAAGGCGCGGCGGCGAGGTGGCATTGCTGCCGTTTCGGGCAGTGGCGCGCCAATTTGGCGGCTTGCGGGCGCCGCGCCAGTCGCGCCATCTGGACAAAAGGAGATGCCCGATGCCGCTGACCATCACCGCCGCTGGCCCCGAAGATCACGCCGACTGGCAAAGCCTGTTTCGCGCCTATGCGGCGTTTTACAAGACCGATGCAACCGGGGCCGAGGCGCAGGTCTGGGCCTGGATCCGTTCCGAAACCGAGCCTTACTGGTCCGACATCGCCCGCGACGAAACCGGGCAAGCCCTTGGCCTTGTGCAATATTCGCTGATGCACCGCTCGCTTTCGGGGGGGATGGTGGTCTATCTGAGCGATCTGTTCACCACGCCCGAGGCGCGCGGCAAAGGGGTGGGGCGGGCGCTGATCGACCATGTCATCGCCTTTGCAAAGGCGCGCGGCTACAGTTCGGTGCGCTGGCTCACGGCAGAAACGAACGCCCCGGCGCGGCTGCTTTACGACAGCTATGCCCCGGCCTCGGGCTTCATTCTCTATTCCATCGCGCCCTGATCCGCCGCCCGCTGCGGCCGCCCCAAAGCAATAGCCCAAAAGCAAAGAGCGGCCCGCAGACCGCCCTTGCAACCTGTTTGCTGGCCTCCGCTGCCCGGCCCCTGCTGCCGGCCCTCGCAGGTGTGCTCGGGCGTTCGGCGCTGTGAAGGCTCCACTGGAGCCTTCCCCCCCGGGCCGCAAGCGGCCCGGGGGCGCGCTGCCGGCCCTCGCAGGTGTGCTCGGGCGTTCGGCGCTGTGAAGGCTCCACTGGAGCCTTCCCCCCCGGGCCGCAAGCGGCCCGGGGGCGCGCCTCACCCCTTGGGCGAGATCATGTCTTCGGGGCGGACCACGCGGTCGAAGGTTTCGCCATCGACGTAACCCAGCGCAATCGCCTCTTCGCGCAGGGTCGTGCCGTTTTTATGCGCGGTCTTCGCCACCTTGGTGGCCGCGTCATAGCCGATGGTGGGGGCAAGCGCCGTCACCAGCATCAGGCTTTCCTTCATCAGCTTGTCGATGCGGGCCACATTGGCCTCGGTGCCCACCACCATGTTGTCGGTGAAGGCGCTGGCACTGTCGCCCAGAAGCTGCATCGATTGCAGCACGTTATAGCTCATCATCGGGTTATAGACGTTGAGCTCGAAATGCCCCTGCGAGCCGGCAAAGCCCACCGCCGCATCGTTGCCCATGACATGGGCGCAAACCATCGTCAGCGCCTCGGCCTGCGTCGGGTTGACCTTGCCCGGCATGATCGAGCTGCCCGGCTCGTTCTCGGGCAGCGCCAGCTCGCCGATGCCGGCGCGGGG
>CAZPWV010000244.1:0-341 GCA_964590825.1 uncultured Rhodobacter sp.
CTCATTCACCCCGCCCAGCTTGAGATTGCCAATGCCGCCTTCGCGCCGAGCGAAGCCGAGATTGATCTGGCACGGCGCCAGATTGCGGCCTTTGACGAGGCGGAAAAAGCCGGGCTTGGGGTGGCGGTTGTGGATGGAAAGATCGTCGAAAACCTGCATATCGTGACAGCGCGGCAGGTTTTGGCGAAAGCCGAGGCGATTGCCGCGCTAGCCATGTGAGACACGCGCCATGACCATTCTGATCTTCGGCCTCCTGCTTTGGGTGCTGCCGCATCTCTTCAAACGCCTCGCGCCGCGCCGCCATCTGAAATTCGATACAAACTTGCTTGAAATTTTGAACT
>CAZPWV010000244.1:351-3549 GCA_964590825.1 uncultured Rhodobacter sp.
GGCTACCGCATGGCCGCCGTGGTGCCGGTTTATCATCCGCTGCCCGGCATGGGCCACGCCAACAACACGCTGATGCTGATCTCGGTCTATCTCTTCGGGGTGAGCGGCGTGCGTTCGGTGCTGATTGACAAGATCCGCCATCCGATGCTGAGCGGCATGGTGCTGTGGTCGGTGGCGCATTTGCTGGTCAATGGTGATCTGGCCTCGATCGTGCTTTTTGGCAGCCTTGGGCTTTGGGCCGTGGCGGAGATGGTGCTCATCAACCGCGCCGGGCCGTGGAAGCGGCCCAAACCGGGCAGCATTGGCGGCGATATCAAGAATCTTGTCGGCACGCTGCTGATCTTCGGGCTGATCGCCTATGTCCATATCTGGCTGGGCTACAACCCGTTCCAGGGAACCTATCCATGAAACTCTACCGGCTGCTGACCGAAGACGATACCGCCGCCTTTTGCCACAAGGTCAGCCTGGCGCTTTCCAAGGGCTGGGAGCTTTACGGCGCCCCCACCTATGCCTTTGACGGGGCGCGCGGCGTGATGCGCTGCGGCCAGGCGGTGGTGAAAGAGGTGGAGGGGCCCTACCACCCCGACATGAAACTGGGAGAGCAGTGATGGCCACGAAAACGAACCCCACCAAAACCAATCCCACCAAAACCAATCCGGGCCGGTTTTTCGAAGATTACAGGCCGGGCGATGTGATTGCCCATGCCGTGCCGCGCACCGTAGCCGAGGGCGAACGTGCGCTTTACCATGCGCTTTACCCGGCCCGCCACGCGCTTTATTCCAGCGACGATTTCGCCGCCCGCTGCGGGCTCGACGGCTCGCCGCTCGATGACCTGATCGCCTTTCATGTGGTTTTCGGCAAGACCGTGCCCGATGTCTCGCTCAATGCGGTGGCCAACCTTGGCTATGCCGAGGGGCGCTGGCTGGCGCCGGTTTACCCCGGCGACACGCTGCGCTCGGTTTCCGAGGTGATCGGGGTCAAGGAAAACTCCAACGGCAAGTCGGGTGTGGTCTATGTGCGCACGCGGGGGCTCAATCAGGCCGACGAGGTGGTGCTGGAATATGTCCGCTGGGTAATGGTGCGCAAGCGCGATGCCGCCAGCCCCGCGCCCGAACCCGTGCTGCCCGAATTGCGCAAGGTGGTGCCGGCGGCGGAACTGGTCATCCCCGAGGGGCTGAGCTTTGAGGAGTATGATTTCACGCTGGCGGGCGAGCCGCACCGGCTGGGTGATTACGCGATTGGCGAGCGCATCGACCATGTCGATGGCGTGACAATCGAGGAGGCCGAGCACATGCTGGCCACGCGGCTGTGGCAAAACACCGCCAAGGTGCATTTCGACGCCACCTTCCGCGAGGATGGCAAGCGGCTGATCTATGGCGGCCATGTGATTTCCATGGCACGGGCGCTTTCCTTCAACGGGCTGGCCAATGCGCAGATGATCGTGGCCTTGAATGGCGGCGCCCATGCCAACCCCTGCTTTGCCGGTGATACCGTCAAGGCCTGGTCCGAGGTGCTCGACACCGCCGAAACCGAGGCCCCCGGCGTGGGAGCCATTCGGCTGCGGCTGGTGGCGGTGAAACAGGGCGCGGCGCCCTTTGCGCTGAAGGGCGAAGATGGAAAATATGCGCCCGAGGTGCTGCTCGATCTCGATTATTGGGCGCTGATGCCGGTCTGATGCGCCCGTGATTCCTCCGCCGGTCTCGGGCTGGCCCTGCGGTGGCGGCCTTTGCGGTCTGCCATGTGCCTGCCGGTTGGCGGCTTTGCCCGGCGCGAGGGGCTGCGCGGAAATGTTTGCGCAAAACTGTGATCACACCTCGCATTTTTGCGATCACAAATGCCGGAATCACGTTTTTTCTGCATGGCAAGAGGCATTTTGTCGCTCAATCCTCGTGACTTGCTCTGCGTATCGGCCTAATGAGAAGGCACAATTCCGGCCAGCCCGCCCGCAGCCCGGCCCTAGGATCGGCGCGAGGGGCCCAGCGACAGAGGGACCTAAAATGGCTGAAACGAAACGGGTCGAGCGACCCCTTTCCCCCTTCATGATCGGCCCGTATTACCGCCCGCAGATGACCTCGATGAGCTCCATCCTGACGCGGATAACGGGCAATGCGCTCATTGCGGGCTTTTTTCTGGGTGCCTGGTGGCTGATCGCCGCCGTCTCCGGCCCCGGATATTTCAACTTCGTGAACTGGATCGCCACCTCCTGGCTGGGCTATCTGATCTGGGCGGGGATGGCCTGGTCGCTCTGGTATCATTACCTGGCCGGGCTGCGGCATCTGCTTTGGGATGCCGGCAAGGGCCTCGACATCAAGACCGCCGAGATGCTCGGCTGGGTCTGCATCATCGGTTCGGTCGTGCTGACCGTGCTTACCTTCGCAATTCTGGCACTGGTCTGAGGAGGCACCCATGCGTTACCTGACCGACCGCAAACGCGCCGTTGGCAAAGGCGCTTCGGGCTCCGGCACCGAACATTACTGGTGGATGACCATGTCCTCGGTGGCGCTGGCCTTTCTGGTGCCCAGCTTCATCTTTGTCTTCGGCAATGCGCTGGGCAAGAGCCAGGCGGAAGTCGTCACCTATTTCGCCCAGCCCTTCCCGGCCATTCTCACCGGCCTCGTCGTGCTGGTGGGGATGCGCCATTTCGCCAAGGGCGCGCAGGTGATGCTGGAAGATTACACCCAGGGCAGCCTGCGCAAGGGTCTGGTGATCCTCGTCTATTCGCTGTCTTACACGGTGACGGCGGTGGTGTTTTACGCGCTGGCAAAGATGGTCTTTCTCGACATCGCACTGTCGGCAGCGAACGGATAAGGGCGGAAAAGATGGCTTTCTACACTTACGAGACGCATAACTACGACGTCGTTGTGGTTGGTGCCGGTGGCGCGGGCCTGCGGGCCACGCTGGGCATGGCCGAACAGGGTCTGCGCACCGCCTGCGTGACCAAGGTTTTCCCGACCCGCTCGCATACGGTGGCGGCGCAGGGTGGCATTGCCGCCAGCCTTGGCAACATGGGCCCCGATAGCTGGCAATGGCACATGTTCGATACCGTCAAGGGCTCGGACTGGCTGGGCGACACCGATGCGATGGAATACCTCGCCCGCTCCGCCCCGGCGGCCGTTTATGAGTTGGAACATTACGGCGTGCCGTTTTCGCGCACCGAAGAGGGCAAGATCTACCAGCGCCCCTTCGGCGGCCATACCA
>CAZPWV010000245.1:0-2488 GCA_964590825.1 uncultured Rhodobacter sp.
CCCGCCGCATCACCTCAGCTCCCCGCGCCGATCGAGATCACCGTGACCGCGCGACGGTTCTTGAAATAGCACTCCTCGGTCGAGCACACCGCCAGCGGACGCTCCTTGCCATAGGAAACGGTGCGCAGCCGCGCCCCCGAAACGCCTTGCGAGATCAGGTATTGCTGCACCGCATTGGCGCGGCGGGCGCCAAGCGCGAGGTTATACTCACGCGTGCCCTGTTCGTCGGCATGGCCTTCGATGATGGCGGCGAAATTGGGATGGCTGTTGAGCCATTGCGCCTGACCGGCCAGCGTGGTGCGCCCGGCATCGCTCAGCGTCGATTGATCGACAAGGAAATTGACCGTATCGCCCACCGTCGCCGAGAAATAGGCCGGCGAGTTCGGATCGTTGATCGAACCCTGGGTGATACCGCCATCGCCATAGGCGCCACCCGGATCGTTCACGCCATTGGCGCCGTTCTTGTCGGGGTTGTTACAGGCCGCAAGGGCCATCAGCGCCAGTCCCAGCGCCGCTTTGGTCAGAAGATGCATGTCGAACCGCCTTTGTTGTTTGCCCGTTTTGGGCAGTCTATCAGGTTTGCTTTGCGTTGTGAATCAGGGCAGAAGCGGCGACCAGGCCGGGTCGGAGGCGCCGCCGACGCCCTCCACCGCCTTCAAGTTGCGCCCCGAGATATCCACCGTGAACAGCTTGGCCCCACCGCTGGCACCGGGGCTTTCGCGGGTGAACATGATGACCCGGCCATTGGGCGACCAGGTCGGACCCTCGTCGAGAAAGGAGGCGGTCAGAAGCCGCTCTTCGCTGCCATCGGTGCGCATCACGCCGATGAAGAACCGCCCCTCGGCCTGTTTGGTGAAGGCGATCAGGTCACCGCGGGGCGACCAGACCGGCGTGCCATAGCGGCCATCGTCAAAGGAAATCCGGGTGGGTTCGCCACCGCCGGCCGACATGATGTAAAGCTGCTGCGAGCCGGAACGGTCAGATTCAAAGACGATCCGCCCGCCGTCGGGGCTATAGGAGGGCGCGGTTTCAATCGCCGGGCTGTTGGTCAGCCGCTGCGGATTGCCCCCGGAAACCCCCATCGTGAAAATATCGGTATTGCCGCCCTGTTCGAGCGAATAGACGATCGAACCGCCATCGGGCGAAAAGCGCGGCGCAAAGGTCATGGTGCCCGGCACCTCGGGCAGAAGCTGGCCCGATACCGTGCCCACATTCATCATCTTGATGCGCGGAAAGCCGGTCTCAAAAGTGGTGTAGAGAATCCGGTCGCCCTGCGGCGAAAACCGCGGCGCCAGCACGATGGTGGAGCTGTCGGTCAGATAGTTCACATTGGCGCCATCGTAATCGGCCACGGCCAGACGCTTTTGCCGCTTGTCCTTCGGCCCGCTTTCCGAAACGAAGACCACCCGGCTGTCAAAATAGCCGCTTTCGCCGGTGATCCGGGCATAGATCACATCGGCCACCTTATGCGCCAGTCGGCGCCAGCTTTGCGGCGAGGCCGCCAGTTGCTGGCCCTCGCCCAGTTGCTGGCCGGAAAATACGTCGAAGAGGCGGAATTTCACCACCACCTTGCCGCCCGCCTGCGCTACCGAGCCCACGATCAGCGCCTGCGCGTTGATTGCCTGCCAGTCGGCGTAGCTCACCGGGGTGTCAAAACTGCCAAAGCGCTGGATATGCGCCTCTTGCGGGATCTCGCGAAACAGGCCGGTGCCCGAAAGATCGGCGGCAATCACCGCCGTGATATCGGCCGCGACGGCCCCCGCGCCCTCATCGACAAAACCGGGCAGCGCATAGGGCAAGGGCTCGATCACCCCTTCGTCGATATTGATGTGCAATGGCCCCTGCTGGGCCAGCGCCGCCCCCGCGCCGATCGACAGTGCCGCGACTGCGGCCAAAAGAAATCGCAACATGTTCCGTCCTCTTGCGGGCGTTTCGCCCTGTTTTATCCTGTTTTCGTGACGCCTGGCATCACAAGCGCCTGACCTGGTCATTTCATCCGCATCTTCGTCGGGTTGAAGACAATCTCGACCTGCTTCCACCAGCCGTATTTCTCGGCGGGCAGGGGGAAGCCATCGGAGCCGCAGCGCACAATGGCGCGCCGCGCGGCTTCGTAGGCCTGTTTTGCCGCCGCCTCGCTGCCGCCCTCCTGGCCCACCAGCTCGATCGATCCGACCACCGGCTTGCCGTTTTGCTCCATGTCAAACCGCACCGTCACCGTCGTGCGCAGCGCCTCGGAGGAGAGCGCGCCGACGTTCCAGCAGGCCTTCACATCCACCACCATCGCCTCTTTCTCGCCCGCTGTCACCGGCGGGCCGTTTTCGGCGATGCCAAGGCCGCCGGTGCCGGTGCCGCCCTCTTCGGCCATGGCCTCGGCCAGCGCATCGGCCACCGCATCATTCGCTGGTTTGGCAGCCGCAGGTTTTTCGGCCGCTGGTTTTTCGGCGGGCTCGGTTGTGGTGGGCTTTGCCGCGGGCCGGGCCGGTTTGGC
>CAZPWV010000245.1:2498-3546 GCA_964590825.1 uncultured Rhodobacter sp.
CCGAGGTGGTGGGCTTGTCCTCGGTCTGGTCGGCTTCGGTGACGATCTCGGTCGTCGCCTCGGGGGGGGCGGCCTCTTCCTTCGGCGGCTCGACCGGCTTTTCGGGTTCGGCGCTGTCCTCGGGGCGGGTCTCAGTCACGGCGGTATCGGAAACCTTCGCATCGGGCGCAGGCGCCTCGGAGGGCGTGGGCGCCACGCGGCTTGCGGGTTTCGGGCGCGGACGGGGCGACATTTCCGGGGCCGTCGTATCTTGCGGCTCTTCCACCGGCGCCATCATCGAGGGCGGCACCTCGCTCACCTCGGCGGGCGGTGTGGGCTCGGTCAGATCGCTCATGTCGGGCGGCGGCTCGGCCGGAGGCTCGGCCGGGGGGGTGGGCACCGGCTCGGGCGTTGGCACCGTTTCGGGCACCGTTTCGGGAGGGGGGTCGGCGGGGGTCGGCGCGGGGGTTTCAGGCGGGCTGGGCGGCGCCGTGCCCGGTTTTGGCGCGGCCGCCTGCAGCGCGGCAAATTCCGCTTCGGAAATCATCCCGGCGGGCTTGATTTCCACCGGCTCGGTGGGTTTTGGCGGAAAGAGCGATGTGCCCACGATGGCCCAGACGATCACCGCAACATGCAGCGCCGCCGAAGCCCCCGTGCCGATCTTTTCTGCCCGATCCATGCGCATGAGCGCCTCAGTTTCCCGTCTGGGTTTTGCCCTGCGGTGCAGCGCCCAGCGTTGGCCCGTTCAAGGAGGGGCCGCCGCTTTCGGTCACCAGAATGATATTGGCAAAGCCCCCGGCATTGAGCGCCCCCATCACCTGCACCACACGGGCATATTCGATCCCGCCATCGGCGCGCAGGAAAATCTTGTCGCTGTCGCGTTCGCCGGCAATCGCCTTGAGCCGCCCCACCAGCTCGGCCTCGGGCACGGTTTCGTTCATCAGCGACACCGTGCCGTCAAGCTGCAACGACACCGCCAACGGCTCTTCCTGCTCGGTGGGCACCGCCTTGGCGGCGGTTTTCGGCAGCTCGAGCGGCACCCCCACCGTCATCATCGGCGCGGCCACCA
>CAZPWV010000246.1:0-3544 GCA_964590825.1 uncultured Rhodobacter sp.
GCGGCCGGATCTGCCTCTCGCGCGGGCATCAGTTCCCGGCGAGGCTGTTGAGCGAGTTCGCCGTGCCCACCGTTCCGGTCAGTGCCGAAAGCGATTTTTGCCACTGCACATAGGGGGCCTCGGTCACATAGACGGTATCGCCGTCGCGGATCACGAAATCACGCGCCATGAACATGCCGTTGGGTTCGGTCAGGTCGAGCACATAGACCATGCGCTGATCGCCCGCCAGATCGGTCCGACCCAGCACCACCGAGGCGATTTCGGCCGGTTCATTGCGGAACACGAAGACGCCGGTGGGGTCGGCCAGGTTCGATTGCAGCCCGCCGACAATGGCGATGGCCTCGAGGGCCGAGAGCGTCTGGGTTTCGAAGGGCACGCGGGCCTGGGCCCCGGTTGCGCCCATCGAGGTGAAGGCGCGGGTGTCTTCTTCGACCAGAATCACGTCGCCGGGGCGCAGGGCGATGTCCATTTTCGGGTTGGCATAGAGGTCTTTCAGCCAGACCGTTCCCGCCTTGCCGCCGCGCTTGACGGTGATCTTGGCGATTTCGGGCTTGATCGAGACCCCGCCGGCGCGGGCGATCATCGACGACAGTGTCCGGGTCGGGCGTTCGATGGCATAAACGCCCTGACCGCCCACCGAACCCATCAGCGAAACCGTAGCGCCATCGCCCGCGGCGCGGGAAACCAGCACCTGCGGATCGGGGGTTTGGGTGTCGAGCTTTTCGGTGATGATCTTGCGCAGCGCATCGGGCGAATTGCCCGCCGCCTTGATCTTGCCGGCATAGGGCACAAAGATATTGCCGGCCCCATCCACCTGAACTTCGCTCAGTTGCGTGGCGGTGGTGCCCTGCTGCGCCAGGAGCCCGTCATCGACGTTTTCCCAGATCGTCAACATCAGCGTATCGCCGGGGTTGATCGTATCCGAGCCGACGACGCCGGCATTCTGGAAAGCGGCGGAAAAGCCCAGCGCCGGCTGCACGGCGGTGGCGCGGGCAACATGGTCATCGACGGCGATCACGAAGGCGTCACCCTTGCGCATGACGGAGCCGGCGAAGATCTCGCGCTTGTTCGGCCCCGATCGGGGCAGGCCACAGGAGGCGGTGCCCAGAAGGACCGCCGAAAGACCCATCATCAGGGTCCTGCGGGTAGGATTGATGCTCACTGCTCGGGCTCCTCTTCGGGATTGCCTTTGATTTTGCCGTTACCCTAGCGGAGGGTTGCCGAAAAATCCAGCCGTTTCAATTCACAACGCGCAACTGTTGCCGTGGTGCCGCTTTTCCGGCGGTCAGCGAGTCATAGGGATCGTCGGGCGAGAGCATCAAATCGACCACCTGCCGCAGCAGGATGCGCCGGCCGCGGGCCGAATAGAACCCCCCCGGAATCTGGCTGGTTTCCAACAGGTAGTGGCGATAGTCGCGGTAGGCCCGTGTATCTGGTCTTGCGGGGGCAGCGTAAAACTCGGGCAGGGGCTGGGCCGAGACGAATTCTGGCTTGTCGAACACCGCCCGGCCAAAGGCCTTGAGCGGCAGCCCCCGCCAAAGCACCTGTTGCGCGGCGGTCGAATTGACGGTCACCGCCGAGCGGGCCTGCGCCAGAAGCGCCGCCAGTTTTCCGCCGCGGATGAAATGCACCCGGCCCTGCAAGCCGAATCTTTGTGTGGCGGCATGGATGGCCTGCACCACGGGGGCGCGGCCGTCTTCAAGCGGATGCGCCTTGAACACCAGATGGTGGTGGCGCGGCGCCCCCTCGGCAAAGCCTGCCGCCACCAGGTCGATGAACTCGGTCTGCGAGGCGAAGGGCGAATGCATCCGAAAGCTGGCATCATGTTCGAGCTGCATCAGCACCAGATGGATGGGGTGACCCGAAAGCCGCACCCGCGCGGTGGCCAGCGCCCGTTCGGCCTTGTGCAGCGGCATCAGCAGCAGACGGCGCAGATAGAGGCGGAATTCGCCGAAAACCGAAATGCCGCGATGCGGGGTGAAATTGCGGTAAGGCCCGTTTCGCATCATCACGAAAAAATGGTAAAGTGCGCCATAAAACACATGCTGGCGCATGTCGCCCCAGCGCGGCGGCGCCTCGGGAAACTCGATCTCGCTTTGTGCAAGCGCGGCGCGCATCTCGGGCAGGCCCATGTCCATCAACCGCGAATGGCCATTGGCGCCGCCCCTTTCGTAGGTGACCCAATAGGGCCGCAGATACCCTTCTTCGAAGACATGCACGATCACCCCGGCGGCCCTTGCGGCGAGGATCGCCTGGGCATGAATCGGCCGGGTGTCGCCATAAAGCACCAGATCGGTGATGCCCTTTTCGGCCAGGAGCGCCGCAATGCGGGCGGGCCAGTCGGCGGCGGGGGCGTCAAAGCGGATGTAAGAGGCGGCATCGAACCAGAAATTCTCGTCGCCCTTGTTGAAGCCCACGCGCCAGACCGCAGCGCCCGCCGCACGCAGCATCTTGCCCAACTGATGGAAAAACGGCCCGTGCGGGCCTTGCAGCATCAGAAAGTTGCGGTTGCGATAACGGTTCATCGGACTCTCGGGTTTTTTCCGTTCTGGCGGGTTGCGGCGGCGAAGTCACGGGGAAATGCCGCATCCTATTGCCCGGTTGCGGCGACAATGCGGCGCAGGGCGGCAAAACCTGCGCTGCCGCACCGTCATCGGGGGGCTGCGAAGGGTCCAAGCCTTGCGCGCAGGTCCGGTGCAAGCTAGGCAAGGGCAAACAAGCGGACAGGGAGAAGACGCCATGTTCACCGGTATCGTGACCGATCTGGGCGAAATCGCCGAACTGGACAAGCCGGGCGACCTGCGCGCCCGGATCCGTTGCCATTACGACATGAGCCGCGTCGATATTGGCGCCTCGATCGCCTGCGCCGGCGTCTGCCTGACGGTGATTGCGAAGGGGGGCGACTGGTTCGATGTGCAGATTTCGGCCGAAAGCGTTGCCAGGACCAATATCGGGGCCTGGGTGCCGGGCCACAGGGTCAACCTCGAACGCGCGCTGAAGGTGGGCGATGAACTGGGCGGGCATATCGTTTCCGGTCATGTCGATGGGCAGGCCGAGATCGTGGCGATGCAGGACGAGGGCGAAAGCACCCGGTTCACCTTTCGCGCCCCCGAGGCGTTGGCGAAATACATTGCCCCCAAGGGTTCGGTGGCGCTTGACGGCACCTCGCTGACGGTCAACGAGGTTTCCGGCCGCGATTTTGGCGTGAACATCATCCCCCATACCAAGGCGGTCACCACCTGGGGCACGGCGCGGCCGGGCGACCGGGTGAACCTCGAAATCGACACGCTGGCGCGGTATGTGGCGCGGCTACAGGAGTGGAAGGCATGACGAAACCGGTGAACAAGTCGGGCGATCACGAGACCCCCGGTCCGGTCGAAAAAAGCTATTCCGATGTGATCTCGACGGTCGAGGAGATCATCGAGGACGCCCGCAACGGCAAGATGTTCATCCTTGTCGATCACGAAGACCGCGAGAACGAGGGCGATCTGGTGATCCCCGCGCAGATGGCCACGCCCGATGCGGTCAACTTCATGGCCACGCA
>CAZPWV010000247.1:0-3518 GCA_964590825.1 uncultured Rhodobacter sp.
AAGCTCAAAACCGGTTCCCACTTTTGAGCAACATGCGCGGATTGATTTCGCATGTCCGGGAAGCGCAAAATCGGTTCCCACTTTTGAGCAACAGGCTCTAGCTCAGCCGCTGACCGGGGCCCTGCATCCGCTCGATCAGCCCGCGCAGTGCGGCGTCGAGCCATTGCCGGGCGCTGTTGACGGCCGTCACATAGGCATCGAGCAGCGGCACGAGGGCGGGCATCCGGGTGCCCAGCAGCGGCGCAAAGCTGTAAAGCAGCATGGCCAGCGCCGCCAGCGCGATCACCACCAGAAAGCCGAAGCGAAACCCCGAGCGCCGCCGGGCCAGCAGTTGCGGCGTGCCCTGTGCGGCGGCATCGCCGCTGCGGTCGGCACTGGCACGCAGCGAGGAGTTGATTTCCTCGATGTCGGGCAGCATCTGCCGCCGAGATCCGCCCTGTGCGGGGGGCAGCGGCCCTTCGCTCAGATCGGCGGCATAGTCCTCGGCCTCGTCGTTGAGGTCGCTGAAATCAAGAGCGCTGCGCCGCGCCGGTCGGCGGCCTGCCGCCGGTGCCTCGGGGGTGGCGGGTGAGAGCGCGGCGGGTGAGAGCGCGGCGGGGGCGCTGGCCAGCTTGGCGGCGGCACGGCTTGCGGCGGCGGCAGCGGTGACCGGCTCGAGGTTCATTTCTTCCTGGGTTTCCAGCCCCGATCCCTCGGCGCGGCGGGCGGCGGTTTCGCGCTCGGCCTCTTCGCGCAAGATCGCCAGCAGGCTGTTGTCCAGCGGGCGGCGCGGCACCGCCCCCACCGCCGGAGCCGCTGTCACGGTGCTGGTTTCGGGGCCGGTTTCCGTGCCGGTTCCGGGGGCAGTCTGCGGCGCGGTCTGCGGTGCGGCCTCGGGTTCGGTTTCGGGCGGCAGGGCTTGGCTGTCGTCCGCGGTTGCCGCGTTTTCGGCCAGCATGGCCGCCAGCGCCTCGGAAAAATCGTCGTCGCCGGTTGCGCTGTCGGCGGGGGCGGTCGCGGCCGATCCGGCAGCCGCGGGCGGCGCCTCGGCCTCGGGGCCGGTGGTGGGCTCTGCCGATCCGGTCTCTTCGTCGAAATCCCAGCCCTCGGGCATGGCCGGGGCGGCCGCGGCTGCGGCAATTTCGGCGGCTTCGATCATCGCGGCGCTGGGCTGAAACCAGGTCTGGCCGCAACCGGAGCACTGCACATCACGACCCGCCTCGGGGATGACAGAGTCGTCAACCTCGTATTGCGCCCCGCAATTCGGGCAGATCAGCCGCATTCCGTTTCCACCCTTGTGCCCCGTCGTTGCCATTCTGGCATTTTCTCTGCACATGTTGTAGCAAGCCCGGAAACAAACTCCAAGGGTTTGAGTTGACGGCGGGCGATGCCCAAACTCTGGGCATATCGGGGAAGGGGCTGCGCAGTGATCGAGCTGCAAAATGTCGCCATGGGCTACGGCGGGATCGAGCTTTTGGCGGAAATGACGCTGAAACTGGTGCCCGGATCGTTCCATTTTCTGACCGGGCCATCGGGCGCGGGCAAAACGACATTCCTCAAGCTGTGCTATGGCGAACTCATTCCTTCGGCGGGGTATCTGGCGCTTTATGGCAAGGATGTCCGGGCGATGGGGCGCGACGATATTGCGCAGCTGCGCCAGCGTATCGGGGTGGTGCATCAGGATTGCCAGTTTCTCGACCATCTGCCGGTGGCGGAAAACGTCGCCCTGCCGCTGACCGTTGCCGGGCGCGTCGCCGATCCGGGCGAATTGCGGGAGCTGCTGTCCTGGGTCGGGCTGCGGGCGCAGGCGGGGGCCTTGCCGCCGCAGCTTTCGGGGGGCGAGCGGCAACGGGCGGCGCTGGCGCGGGCGGTCATCATGTCGCCCGATGTGATCCTGGCCGATGAACCCACCGGCAATCTCGATTGGGAGATGTCGCTGCGGCTGTTGTCGCTGTTGGTGGAACTGAACAAGATGGGCAAGACGGTGGTGATCGCCACGCATGACCTGAACCTGATCCGGCAGGTCAAGGCGCAGGTGTCGGCGCGGGTGCTGCGGATTGCGAACCGGCGGTTGCAACTGGCGGGGGCGGATCTGTGATGCGGCGGTGGCTGATGGTTTTACGCCGCGAGCCGGGCACTGCCGACCGGGTGGTGCCGCCGACTGGCTTCACCGCGCAACTTACCGTGCTGACGGCGGCGGCGATGGCCTTTCTGGCGGTTTTCGCCTTGGCGCTTTCGCTGGCGTCGGGGCGGCTGGCAGCGCGCTGGTCCGAGGCCCTGGCGCGTTCGGCCACGATCCGCATCTCGGCCCCGCCCGAGCAGATCGAGGCGCAGACCCGCGCGGTGCTGGATGCGCTGGCCACCACGCCGGGGGTGGAGACCTTCCGCGCCGTGGAGGATGCCGAAATGCGGGCCCTGCTGAACCCGTGGTTCGGCCCCGATCTGCCGGTGGAAAGCCTGCCGCTGCCCCGGCTTGTCGAACTGACCGAGACCGCCGATGGGCTGGATGCGGAGGGGTTGCGGCTGCGGCTGGCCGCCGAAGCCCCCGGCGCCGTGCTCGATGACCACACCCGCTGGCGGCGGCCTTTGGTGGCGGCTGCGGGGCGGTTGCGGCTGCTGGGGTGGTTGTCGCTCGGGTTGATCGGCGGGGCGATGGCGGGGCTGATTACCCTCGCCGCACAGGCCGCGCTGGCGGCCAACGGGCAGGTGATCCGCACCCTGCGGCTGGTGGGGGCACGCGACAGTTTCATTGCCCAGGCCTTTGTGCGCCGATTTACCCAGCGCGGCTTTTCCGGCGCGGCGCTGGGCACGGGGCTGGGCATGGCGGCGGTGGCGCTCTTGCCGCAGACCGATGCCGCCGGCGGGTTTCTGACCGGGCTCGGCTTTGCTGGCTGGGGCTGGCTCTGGCCGCTGGCGATTGCGCCGCTGGCGGCCCTCGTGGCCTTTGTGGCCACACGCGCGGCGGCGCTGCGCATGTTGAAAGGAATTCGCTGATGATCGTGGTGCAATATATCCGTTCGCTCCTGTTCAACGCCCAGATGTATCTGGCCTTGGCGGTAATTGCGGTGGGGGGGCTGCCCTACGCGCTCATCGGTGGCCGCTCGGCTGCGATCAAGGTCTGTCAGGCCTATTGCCATTGGGTGCGCTTCACCGCGCGCTGGATGGTGGGGCTGGACAGCGAGATCCGTGGCCCGGTGCCGCAAGGCGATGTGCTGATCGCCTCGAAACACCAGAGTTTCTTTGACATCCTGATGATCTATTCGGCCGTGCCGCGCGGCAAGTTCATCATGAAGAAGGAACTGGTCTGGACCCCTTTCGTGGGCTGGTATGCCTATCTGATCGGCTGCGTGCCGGTGGATCGCGGCAAGCGTGGCGCCGCGATCAAGGGGATGCTCGAACAGGCCAAGGATGCGCGTTTCGCCGGTGGGCAGCTTATCATTTTCGCGCAGGGCACAAGGGTCGCCCCCGATGCCAGAAAGCCCTACAAGATCGGCACCGGGGCGCTTTATTCCGATCTGAAACTGACCTGCGTTCCGGCC
>CAZPWV010000248.1:0-3501 GCA_964590825.1 uncultured Rhodobacter sp.
TTTGGCTGGCACGGGCTGGTGCTGCGCCCCGGCCCCGAGGCGCCGTTGCTGCCCATTCCCGACGCGCACATCGCCCCCGGCGAGGCGGTGGCGATTTCCGGCCCGTCGGGGGCAGGCAAGACCACGCTGCTGGCGGCGCTGGCGGGGCTGATCCGGGCCGAGGCGGGGCAAATCCACTGGGGCGAAACCGTGCTGGACGAGACCAGCGCCGATGCGCTGCGTGCCCGCATCGGCTGGCTGCCGCAGGCGCCGCGCTTCATCGATGCGCCACTCGCCGAGGCGCTGCATCTGGGCCGGGGCGGAGATCTTGGTCCGGCGCTGGCGGCGGCGCAGGCCGAGGCGATCATCGCCGCGCTGCCGGGCGGGCTGACGGCGCGGCTGGGCGATATTGGCGGCGGCGTCTCGGGCGGCGAGGCGCGGCGGCTGATGCTGGCGCGGGCGCATCACCGCCAGGCCAGCCTGATCCTCGCCGACGAACCCACCGCCGATCTCGACCCCGAAACCGCCGCTGCGGTGATGGAAGGGCTGATGGCGTTGCGCAGCGGCGGCGCGGCGCTGATCGTGGCCAGCCACGACCCCGCCGTGCTGGCACAGATGGACCGGGTGATCGCGCTGCCCGGACCGGCGGGCGCACCCGCCGATGGCTACCCCCGGTCGGCGCCCGTTTCGCCCCCCGCTTCTGCCTCCCCATCTCTGGCAAAGGACAGGGCATGACCCCGCTGTTGCGCCTGGCCCGTCAGTTGTGGCACGCCGAACGCCGGGCCTTTTTGCGCGGGCTGGCGCTTTCGGTGACGGTGCTGGCCATGGGCGCGGCGCTGCTGGGCCTGTCGGGCTGGTTCGTCACCGCCGCCGCCGCCTCCGGACTGGCCGGGCTGGGCATCGGCTTCGACTTTTTCCGGCCCTCGGCGGGGGTGCGGTTTCTGGCGCTGGGCCGGGCCGGGGCGCGCTATGGCGAGCGGATGCTGACCCATGATGCAACGCTGCGGGCGCTGAACCGGCTGCGCGGCACGGTTTGGGCCGGGGTCAGCCGGCTGCCGCATGAAACCCAGGCGCGGCTGCGCGGCGCCGAGGCGCTGAACCGCCTGACCGCCGATATCGACGCGCTGGACGGGCTGATGCTGCGCCTCGTGCTGCCGCTGCTGGCGGCGGCGGCGGTGCATCTGGGGGCCTTTGTGGCGCTGTGGTGGCTGGTCACCCCGGCCACGGCGGCGGCGGTGGGGCTGGTCTATGCGCTGGGCGGAGCGCTGGCACTGGGGCTGACGGCGCGGGCCGCGCAGGCACCGGCCACCGAGGCCGAGGCGGCGTTGCAGGCGCTGCGCGCCGCCAGCCTCGATCTGATGCAAAGCCGCGCCGATCTGGCGGTGGCGGGGGCGCTGGAGCGGCAGACCACGGCGGCGCTGGCCCGCGCCGGGGCCGAGCGTGCGGCACGCGACCGGCTTGACCGCATCGACCAGCTTTCAGGCGCCGCGCTCAGCCTGACCGCAGGGCTTGCGGCCACCGCCGCGCTGCTGCTGGGGGGCGGCGCGGCGCAGGCCGGAACCATTTCCCCGGCGCAGGCGGCGATCGGCTTTTTCGTTGCGCTGGCGCTGGCCGAAACGCTGGCGCTGCTGCGCCGGGGGCTGGCCGACTGGGGCCGGATGCAGGGCGCTGCGCGGCGCGTGCTGGCGCTGGCCGACACCCCCGCCCGACCGCTTCCCGGCCCGGCCGAACCCGCTTTGGAGGCGGCGCCGCTGCTGGCGGTCACGGCGCTGCGCCACCGCCGCGCCGGTGCCGCACGCGACAGCTTCGGGCCGCTGTCCTTTACGCTGGCGCGGGGCGAGACCCTGCTGGTCAGCGGTCCGTCCGGGGCCGGAAAATCGACGCTGCTGGCGGTGCTGGCGGGGCTGTTGCCGGCTTCGGGCGGGGCGGTCCGGCTGCTGGGCCAACCGCTTGACGCCTGGCCCGAGGCCGACCTGCGGGCCCGGCTTGGCGCGGTGCCGCAGCGCGCGGCGCTGTTGTCGGGCACCGTGGCCGAGAACCTGCGCCTGGCCCTGACCGGGGCGGACCCCGCCGACCCCGCCGCCCCGGCCCCGCCGGGTGGCGCCCCGCCTGACGCTGCCCCGCCTGACGCGGCCCCGACTGACGCGGCCCCGACTGAGCCGGAGCCGTTTGACGATGCGCAGCTTTGGCGCGTGCTGGAGGCGGTGCAACTGGCCGATGTGCTGCGCGCCCGCGACGGGCTGGCGACCCGGCTCGGCCCCGGCGGCGCCGGGCTGTCGGGCGGGCAGGCAAAGCGGCTGGCGCTGGCCCGTGCCGCGCTGCGCCGCCCCGAGGTGCTTTTGCTTGACGAACCGAGCGAGGGGCTCGACGCGCCCACCGCCCGCGCCATGCTGCAGGGTCTGCGCGGCTTTCTGCCGCAGGCGGGGCTGGTGATCGTCAGCCATCGCGGCCCCGATGCGGCGCTGGCAAAAACACAACTGACGCTTGGAATTCCTGAACAAAATTGACTTTCGTCAAATCCCGGCCGGGCCGGAGTTTGGCCCCCCGCGCCAGCCCCGGCCTGGCCGCTTTCGCGCGATTGATGCTTTCTTCTTTGCTTTGAAAGGGTTATAAAACCCTTGGACGCAACTCACCCGAAATCAGCAAACACGCTGTAACCCCAATCTTTCCGTGGGGTGCGACCTTGTGCCCATTTGATCGCAGCGCGATCTGGACGCAAACCCGGCTATGATGCATCCGTGTAATATATTTTACATGAATGCACCTTATTCCGGGGTCCGCGCCCCACTGACACAAACGGAGACAACAATGGAGTTCGATATCGTCGAGCTGTCGCGGCTGCAATTTGCCATGACAGCCATGTATCACTTCCTCTTCGTGCCGCTCACGCTGGGTCTGTCGATCATCGTGGCGATCATGGAGACGGTCTATGTAATGACCTCCCGCCCGATCTGGCGGCAGATGACGAAGTTCTGGGCCACGCTCTTTGGCATCAACTTCGTGCTGGGCGTGGCAACCGGCATCACGATGGAATTCCAGTTCGGCATGAACTGGTCTTACTATTCGCATTATGTGGGCGACATCTTCGGTGCGCCGCTGGCCATTGAAGGGCTGATGGCCTTCTTCATGGAAGCCACCTTCATTGGCCTGATGTTCTTTGGCTGGGACAAGTTGACCCCGGTCAAGCACCTTGTCGTCACCTGGCTGGTGGCGATCGGCTCCAACTTTTCAGCGCTGTGGATTCTTATCGCCAATGGCTGGATGCAAAACCCGGTCGGCGCCGAATTCAACCCGATGTCGATGCGCATGGAGATGACCTCGTTCTTCGACGTGCTCTTCAACGAGGTGGCGCAGGCGAAATTCGTCCATACCGTTTCGGCGGGCTATGTGACGGCTTCGGTCTTCGTGCTGGGGGTTTCGGCCTGGTACATGCTCAAGGGCGTGCATTTCGAACTGGCGCGGCGCTCGATTGCGGTGGCGGCCTCGTTCGGCCTCGCCTCGGCGCTTTCGGTGGTCATTCTG
>CAZPWV010000249.1:0-3487 GCA_964590825.1 uncultured Rhodobacter sp.
TTACATGGAAAACATGCTTTACGTGGGCATTGTCGGTCAGGTGCTGCGCATTCCGGGCGGCAAGGCCTGAGCCGCCGAGAACGGCACAACCTCTCAGAGGGCGGGGCTCTCAGAGGGCGGGGCTCTCAGAGGGCGGGGCTGGACCCCGCCCTTTCGATTTTTTCTCTTTCCCACGCGTCACCCTGCCATGACGTGACGTTTCGCCTTAGCGCGCCCTTGCCCGAATGCCCGTTTTCAACGCATCTTGGGCAGAACGCCCGCGGAGGAACGGGCTGGGGAGGACTGCATGACCGAGATTTTCGCCACCGTTGCCGACCGCGACCGCGTCGAGACGCAAATGCCCTGGGCCGAGCGCGACCGGGCAACGACCATTTACCAGTTTCTGACGCGGGTAAAAAACGCCCATGGCGCGCGTCCGGCGCTGAGCTTTCAGATTCTGTCCGGGCCAAAAGACCCCGCCGTCACGCTGAGCTGGAACGAGGTGCATGGCCGCGTGACCCAGGCCGCCAACCTGCTGCGCAGTCTGGGCGTGAACGAGGGCGACACGGTGGCCTATCTGCTGCCGAACTGTCTTGAAACCGCCATCGTGCTATTGGCCGGGGCAACGGCGGGGATCGTCAACCCGATCAACCCGCTGCTGGAGGCCGAGCAGATCGCCGCGATCCTGCGCGAAACCAAGGCCAAGGTTCTGGTCACGCTGAAAAGCTTCCCCAAGACCGACGTGGCGCAAAAGGCCGCCGAGGCTGTGAAACACGCGCCGGGGGTTGTTGCGGTCTTGCAGGTTGATCTCAACACCTATCTGACCCCGCCGAAATCCTGGATCGTGCCCTTCATCCGCCCGAAGACGCATCTGCGCCACCATGCCGATGTCTTCAACTTCAACCGCGAATGCGCCCGGCATCCGGCGGACCGGCTGACCTTTGCCGATAGCAGCACCGACCGGGTGGCCGCCTATTTCCACACCGGCGGCACCACCGGAATGCCCAAGGTGGCGCAGCACAAATACTCGGGGATGATCTACAATGGCTGGCTCGGCGGCACGCTGCTGTTCGACGAAACCGATGTGATGATCTGCCCCTTGCCGCTGTTCCATGTCTTTGCCGCCTACCCCATCCTGATGTCGGCGATTGCGGCCGGGTCGCATGTGGTCTTCCCCACCCCCGCCGGCTATCGCGGCGAGGGGGTGTTCGACAATTTCTGGAAACTGGTCGAGCGCTGGAAGGTGAGTTTTCTCATCACCGTGCCCACCGCCATTGCCGCACTGATGCAGCGCAAGGTGGATGCCGATATTTCCAGCCTGAAAACCGCCATCTCCGGTTCCGCCCCCTTGCCGATCGAGCTTTACAACCGCTTCAAGGATGCCACCGGCGTGGAAATCTGCGAAGGCTACGGGCTGACCGAGGCCACCTGCCTGGTGGCGGTCAACCCGGTGGATGGCCACAAGAAGGTCGGCTCGGTGGGGATCGTGCTGCCCTATACCCATGTGCGGATCCTGCGCAAATCCGCCGATGGTTTCGCCGAATGCGGCCCCGATGAGGTGGGCGAGATCTGCGTGGCCAACCCCGGCGTGTTCGAAGGCTCGACCTATACCGAGGCCGACAAGAACCACGACCTCTTTGCCGAAGACCGTTTCCTGCGCACCGGCGACCTGGGCCGGATCGATGCCGACGGCTATCTCTGGATCACCGGGCGGGCGAAAGACCTGATTATCCGCGGCGGCCACAACATCGACCCCGCCGAAATCGAGGAGGCCCTGCTCAGCCACCCGGCGGTGGGCTTTGCCGGGGCCATCGGCCAGCCCGACAGCTTTGCCGGGGAACTTCCCTGCGCCTATGTGGAGCTGGTGGGCGGGGCCAGCGTCAGCGAAGAAGAGCTGATGGCCCATGCCAAGAAGCACATTCATGAACGCGCGGCGGTGCCCAAGCACATCGAGGTGCTGTCTGAGTTGCCGAAAACCGCGGTGGGCAAGATCTTCAAGCCCGACCTGCGCAAGCGTGCGATTGCCCGCGTGTTCGATGCCGCGCTGACCGATGCGGGGCTGGCGGTGCATGTGATCGCCGTGGTCGAAGACAAGAAACGCGGGCTGGTGGCACAACTGGCCTCGACCGGCAGCTTCGACGAGGCGCGGCTCAAACATGTTCTGGGCGAGTTCACCGTGCCCTGGGACTGGGCCGCGTAGGGGCAAGGGGGCACGCGCCCCGGTTTTGCCCTGCCATCGCCGCGAACCGGCCGTGGCAGGGTAAACTGCGGTTGCCTTTGGCCGGGTGAGGGCCTAAGCGCTGGGAAGGTTTGGAGGATCCCATGGCTTTGATCGACGATCTGATGGCCCGCGCCGGCGGGGTTTGCGAGTTTTGCGGGGCGACCGACGGGCTTGGCCCGCAAAAGCTTGCCGGCAGCGATGCGGCGGTGCTGCTCTGCGCCACCTGCCAAAGCGATGACGCCGCCACGGCGCATTGGCGCTGCCTCGAGGGGGCGGCATGGTCAGCCGAGCCCGCCGTGCAGGCCGCCGTCTGGCGCAAGCTGGGCCAGATCGAGGCCCCTTGGGCGCAGGAGGCGCGTGACGGCATGGCGCTGGAGGGCGAGGCACTGGCCCTGGCGCAGGCCGGACAGGCCGCAGCGGGGATCGAACACCGCGACAGCAACGGCGCGCTTCTGGCGGCGGGCGATACCGTGACCCTCATCAAGGATCTGGTGGTGAAGGGCGCGGGCTTCACCGCCAAACGCGGCACCGCCGTGCGCGGCATCGCGCTGGTGGCCGACAATGCCGCGCAGATCGAGGGCCGGGTGGAAGGCCAGCGGATCGTCATTCTGACCGAGTTCGTGAAAAAGCGCTGAGCGCGCAAGGGGCGCCGCCCCTCTTTGGCGGGGCGCCAAATTCACCCTGGGATATTTCCGCCAGCTCGAAAATCAGCGGGTTTGTTCGGCCACCCAAGCGGCATAGGCGGCGTTGACGGCGATGTCATCGGCGGCGATGAGCGGGCAGTCGTACGGGTGCAACCGCTCGATTTCCGCCATGACCCTGGGCGCGAGGGCTTGGGTGGTTTTCAGCCAGAGTTGCGTCTCAAGCGCCTCTTCGGGCTGGCCTTGCCATGTGTAAAGCGAGGTGACCTGCGGGCCGATATTGGCGCAGGCGACGAGGCGCGCGTCGAGAAGAGTTTGTGCGAGGGTGCGCGCGGCGGAGGGCGAGGGGAGGTAGGTGAGGAGGCGGGTGATGAGATACATTCAGGCCCGCTCCAATCGTTGTCTATGGCGAAAACGCATAATGCTCTGCACCGCGGCAAGGTTGTGGTGCCTTGCGTGGAGCGAGCTGCGTTCTGTCTCTGACGCCAGCAGAAGCAGATCATACCAATAGGCGAGAAGCGCGCGGCGCACCCCCTTCAGTGCAAGAAACTCGCAGGCATCAGGCAAGGAGCCTGAGAATACAACTGGCGACTGAGCTACTCCCCGATGTTTGGACAGATATCCGGTTGATTTAAGCTACTGCCTG
>CAZPWV010000250.1:0-3481 GCA_964590825.1 uncultured Rhodobacter sp.
GCCCAAGGACTGGACGCACAAGATCATCCGCAAGATCCAGGCCTCACGCGAGGTCTGGGGCAAGCTGACGGGCAGCATTTCCACCCCCGAGAAATTCGATGCCAAGCGGCTGGATCTGGCGATGCACGAATGGGAGCGGATGAAGGCCACCGACAGCCGCGAATGCCGCAACTGCCATGACTTCGCATCGATGCTGCCCGAAAAGCAGGCGCCACGCGCCCGCCAGCAGCATCTCAATGCAATCGAGAACGGGCAGACCTGCATCGACTGCCACAAGGGCATTGCGCACAAGGATCTGCGGGACCGCGCGGACGAAGATTACCTGGCCGCGCTGGAAGCGCCGAACCCGGAATTTTCGCGCGCGATTCCCGAGGAATATCTGCAAAGCCTGGCGCGGGTCGAGGCCGCGGAGGCCGAGGCTGCCGCCGCCGCGCAGGCCGAAGCCACCGCCGCCGCCGCTGCGGTGAGCGCCCAGGTGGCGCAGGCGGTAGAGGCGGCACGGGCCGAAGAACAGGCCAAGGCCGCGCAGGCGCTGGCGGCAGCTTCCGGCGCGGCGCCAGCCGAGGCCACAGCGGCCCAGACAGCGGCGCCCTCGGGCGGCGCGGTGGCGGGCGCGGTTGATTGGTCGAAGGCTGCACCGGTGGCGGTGACCTTCTTCTATCCCGGTCAGGCCAGTTTCGAATGGGTGCAAAACGGCAAGCTGCATGGCGGCGCGCGGCCCTTTACCCAGGGCGGCGACAAATGCTCGACCTGCCACGCCAAGGAACTGGCGGCGATGGGGCAAAAGATGGTCACCGGCGAAAAGGCCGAGGAAACGCCGATTCCCGGCAAGCGCGGCCATATCGAGGCGCAGCTTCAGGCCACGCATGACGCGGAAAACCTCTATCTGCGGCTCGCGTTCAAGGCCGGGCCGCACAACCCGGTGCCCTTTGTCGAGGGCGGCAAGATGGACCCGGAAAACCCGGTGAAACTGGCGATGATGATTGCCGGGCAGGGCATCGAATATATCGAGCAGGCAGGCTGCTGGGCCTCGTGCCACAACGACAGCCGCTATATGCCCGACGCCCCCGATGCGGCGGCGCTGGCGGCCTCGGGCGAGATCGGCACCCGGCTGGGCGCCAGCGCGTTTGTTGGCAAATACATCGCCGAAAGCCGCAGCGAGATCGAGATCAAGGGCAAGAATGACAAGCCGCTGGGCGGCTGGGACAAGCTCAAGCCCGAGGCCGAGATCGCGGCTTACCTTGAGGGTGGCACCTATCTCGACCTGATCCGCGCCAACCCGACGGGGGCGGTCAATGCCCATGTGCTCGATGCGCGGCGCGACGATGGCCTGGCGGGGCTGGAAACCTCTGTCACGCTCGAGGGCGATACCTGGGTGGCGCTCATCAAGCGTCCGCTCGATACCGCCCAGCCGGGCGATGTGAAGATCGAACCGGGCAAGCTTTATACCGTCGGCTTTGCCATCCACGACGATTTCACCGCCGCGCGGTTTCACCATGTGACGATCGACTGGCGGCTGGCGCTGGATGACCCCGGCGCCGAGATCAACGCGGTGGCGCAGTGAACCCAAGGGGCGGCAGGGCAACCCGCCGCCCGTTTCCTTGCGGAGAGTGAACATGAAATATCTTGTGTTTCTGGCCTGTTGCGGCCTTCTGGCGAGCCCCGCGCCCGCCGGGACCAACCCCGAGAAAATTGCAAAGATCTGCACCCAGGCCGAAGAGCGCTACCGCGAGATCTACGGCCACCCGCCCGCCGAAGAGCCGGGCGTGGCGGTGGTGATGATGTATAAATACACCTTCTGCCCGGTGGAGGTCACGGTGCCGGTGGGCACCACCGTGCGCTGGGTCAATATTGAAAAGCGCACCCCGCATGACACCTGGTTCAAGGCGGCGGGCCAGCCCGAGGGGGTGTTGCTGTTTCCGGCGGAAACCGCCGAGCAGCGCTTTGATATCCCCGGCAGCTTCGACTACCTCTGTGGCCCGCACTGGCAAAGCCATGACATGCTGGGCAAGGTTCACGTCACCCCCTGATTGACTTCCGTCAAGAGCCCCCGCCGCCGGATTTGGCAAACTTGGCGCAACGGGAAAAGACGCAAAGGACAGCACATGAACAGCATGGGCAGCAACATCGGCACGGTCACGCTGGTGGGGGCGGGTCCGGGTGACCCGGACCTGTTGACGCTGCGTGCGGCGCGGCTGATCTCCACCGCCGATGTGGTGGTTTTCGATCGGCTGGTGGCGCCCGAGATTCTGGCGCTGATCCCGGCCACGGCCGAGCGGGTGAATGTGGGCAAAAGCACCCGTCACCACACCGTTCCGCAAGAGGAAATCAACGAGATTCTGGTGCGTTACGCCCGTGCCGGGCGCAATGTGATCCGCCTCAAGGGGGGCGACCCGTTCATCTTCGGGCGCGGCTGCGAGGAGACCGAGCGGCTGGCGGCGGCGGGCGTGCCCTTTGCCGTGGTGCCCGGCATCACCGCCGCGCAGGGCGCCTCAAGCGCCACCGGCGTGCCGCTGACCCATCGCGGGCTGGCGCGCTCGGTGCGCTATGTCACCGGCCATTGCAAGGCCGACGAGATGCTGGACCTCGACTGGGCGGGGCTGGCCGATCCGGAAACCACCATTGTTTTCTATATGGGCAAGGCGACGATCCGGCTGATCGCGCAAAAGCTCATGGCGCATGGGCTGGCGGGGGCGACGCCGGTGCTGGCGGTGGCCTCGGCCACCACCGCGCAGGAACGCCGCCTGAGTTCGCGGCTCGACAGTCTCGAACAGGATATGGCCGTTGCGGGGCTGGAAAGCCCGGTGGTCTTCATCATCGGTGCGGTGGCGGGGCTGGCGGGGCGTCTGCCGATGCTGGCCGATTGCGCCGCCACCCCCTGCGGCTGCGGCTGCGCCCAGATCGAGCCTTGCCATGCCTAGCCTTGCCGCCAAAGCCCTGACCGTCTTGCTGGCTGCCACCCCGGCCCTTGCCGCGACCGCAGAGCCACAGATCGGCCCGGCGGCGGCGGCGCGGCTGGAAAACCTGGTGTTGCAGGATTGCGGATCGTGCCACGGGCTGACCCGCAAGGGGGGGCTTGGCAGCCCGCTGACCCGCGAGGCCCTGGCCGGGCAGGAGCGCGAAGGCCTGGCGGGGATCATTCTCGACGGCATTCCGCAAACCGCCATGCCGCCCTGGCGACCGCTGATGAGCGAGGCCGAGGCGCTGTGGATTGCCGATTATCTTTTGGAAAGTGACGTAAGATGAACGCTTTGGCCGCATTCCTGATGGCCGCCCTGCTGGCCAGCCCCACGCTCGCGCAAGAGTTGCGCGCCACGGGTGACCTTGGTGTCATCATCGAACGGGCCAGCGGATCGGTGCTGCTTGTCGATCAGTCCGAACGCGCCGCGATTGGCCGGGTCGAGGGCCTGGGCGATCTGTCCCATGCCTCGCTGGTGTTTTCGCCCGACGAACGCTTTGCCTATATTTTTGGCCGCGATGG
>CAZPWV010000251.1:0-612 GCA_964590825.1 uncultured Rhodobacter sp.
CGGATCGGTCCAGCGCCACCCCCACCACCAGCATGGCAAAGATCAGCGCCAAGAGCCGCCCCTCGATAAAGGAAAACGCCTCGTCCGGGTCGATCGCACGGCTCAGCAGCATCACCGCCACCGCCAGCGTGGACAAGAGCAGGATCGGCGCCACGTCAAAGGCCGAAAGCGCCACCACCGCCACCATCACCCCCACCGCGACCGGGGCCTGACGGCGGCGGAAAGCCCGCACCGTGGGCCGCGACACATCGACAAGATCCATATCGGCGGCGAGCCGGCCGATATCCTCGGGCGAGCCTTCCAGGAGCAGCGTATCGCCCACCACCACCACCAGATCATCGAGCTGCCGGCCGATGTTCTGGTTGCGCCGATGCGCGGCCAGCACATAAACGCCATAGCGCCGCCGCAACCGCAGATCGCCCAGGCTGCGCCCGATCATCCGGCAACCGGGCGAGATCAGCACCTCGACGGTTTCGGTCTGCACCGAGCTCAGCTTGTCCACCATGCGCAGGTCGGTATTTTGTTGCAGGCTCATCAGCTCGGCCATTTCGGTGCGCAGAACCACCCGGTCCCCCGCCGCCAGCACCGCCCCCGCCAGATCGCGCCGCAAAC
>CAZPWV010000251.1:622-3465 GCA_964590825.1 uncultured Rhodobacter sp.
TGGCATCGCCGCGCAGCACGTCGATCACCCGCACCCCCTCGCGCTTGAACAGATCGACATCCAGCACCGCCTGCCCGATCAGCCCCGAGCCTTCGGGCAGCGCCACCTCGGTAAAGAACTTGAGCTTGCGCCGGTCGCCCAGCAGCGCCCCCATCGAGGAGCGGTTGGGCAGCAGATGCCGCCCGATCAGCGCCATGTAAAGCCCGCCGATGGTGACCTGAACCAGCCCGAAACCGGTGATTTCGAACATCGAGAACGGCACCATTCCCTTGTCGCGGGCGACGCCATCCACCAGCAGGTTGGTCGAGGTGCCGATCAGCGTCATCGTGCCGCCAAGGATTGCGGCATAGCTGAGCGGGATCAGGAATTTCGACGGCGCCACGCCAAGGCGGCGCGCCAGGGTCATCATCACCGGCATCATCAGCACCACCACCGGGGTGTTGTTGAGAAAGGCCGAGGCGGCGGCGATGGCGGCGAAAATGGCGATCACCGCCACCACCGGGCGGTCATCGACGTGGCGCTCGGCCTGCCGGGTCAGCCAGTCGAGCGCGCCGGTGCGCACCAGCCCGCCCATCAGCAGAAACATCATCACGATGGTCCAGGGCGCCGAGTTCGACAGCACCGCCGTCGCCTCCTTGTAGGGCACGATTCCCAGCAGCAAGACCAGCGCCGCGCCGCCGATGGCCACCACCTCGGTGGCAAAGGTCTCGCGCACGAACAGCACGAACATGCCCAGAACGATGGCCAGGGTCAGATACGCCTGCGTTGACGGGCCAAGCCCCAAATCGATCACGATCACCTCGTCCTTCTTTGCCGCGATACTAGCCAGCCGCCCGCCCGCGGCAAGCGCTTCTCGCCCGGCGCTTTGCCGCAGCCCGCAAAGGCGCGGGTTCTTGCCGCATTTTTCTGCGCTATTGCGGCGCTGCGGGCATCAGACGCCCGCCCTGCCGCACCGCAACCACCTTGAGCGCCCGCCCGCTGCGGTCATCGGTTTCGATGTAAACCCCCGAAAGCGTCACCTCGCCGCTGGCGGGGGTGAATTTGTCGCGCGCCATGCCGGTGAGGAAGCGGCGCATCGGCTCGGCCTTTTCCATGCCGATGACGGAGTTGTAATCGCCGCACATGCCGGCATCGCTCAGGTAAGCCGTGCCACCCTCGAGGATCATCGCATCGGCGGTGGGCACATGGGTGTGGGTGCCCACCACAAGGCTGGCACGGCCATTGCAGAAATGCCCCATCGCCATCTTTTCCGAGGTCGCCTCGCAATGCACATCGACCACAACCGCCTGCGCCAGCCCGCCCAGCGGATGCGCCCGCAAGACCCCGTCGATGGCCGAAAACGGATCGTCGAAGGGGCGCTTCATGAACACCTGCCCCAGCACCTGCGCCACCAGAACCTTGCGGCCGCGGCGGTCTTCGAACAGCCGCGCGCCCTTGCCGGGGGCCTCCTTGGCATAGTTGACCGGGCGGATCACCCGCGGTTCGGTTTCGATGAAGCGCAGCATGTCCTTTTGATCGAAGGCATGATCGCCCAGCGTGACCACATCGGCCCCCGCCGCAAGGATCAGCTTTGCATGCTCGCCCGTCAGCCCCATGCCGCCGGAGGCGTTTTCGCCATTGACCACGACGAAATCGAGCCCCCAGTCGGCGCGCAGTTTTGGCAGCCGTTCCGCCACCGCCGCGCGCCCCGCACGCCCCATCACATCGCCAAGAAACAGGATCTTCATTGCCCGTGCATAGGCGGTGGGGGCCGAAAGGGCAAGGGTTTCGGTGCATTTGCACAGGCTTGCAGGGTGTTGGCTTGCAGGGTGTTGGCTCAACCGCGCAGCGCGGCCGCGTGATCGGCAATGTGATCGGCAATGAAGCTGGCGATGAAATAATAGCTGTGGTCATAGCCCGGATGGCGGCGCAGCCGCAGCGGGTGGCCCAGCCGTGCGGCCTCGGCGGCGAAGATCTCGGGCCGCAGTTGCCCGGCCAGGAAATCATCGTCCGCGCCCTGATCGATCAGGATCGGCAGCCGCTCGGACGCCCCGGCCAGCAGCGCCGTTGCATCCCATTCGGCCCAGCGCGCCCGGTCCGGCCCCAGATAGGCGGAAAACGCCTTTTCCCCCCAGGGCACCTGCGAGGGCGCCACGATCGGCGCAAAGGCCGAGACCGCCCGGTAGCGGCCGGGGTGGCGCAGCGCCGCCACCAGCGCCCCATGCCCGCCCATCGAGTGACCCATCACCGAACGGCGATCACTGGCGGGAAAATGCGCCTCGATCAGGGCCGGCACTTCGCTCACGACATAGTCGTGCATCCGGTAGTGGCGGGCCCAGGGCGATTGCGTGGCGTTGAGGTAAAACCCCGCCCCCTGCCCCAGATCATAGGCCGGATCGTCGGCCACATCCGCGCCGCGCGGGCTGGTATCGGGGGCAACCAGAATGACCCCGGCGCTGGCGGCATGGGCCTGCGCCCCGGCCTTGGTGATGAAATTCTGCTCGGTGCAGGTCAGCCCCGACAGCCAGTAGATCACCGGCAGCCGCGCCCCCGCCGCATGGGCGGGAACAAAGACCGCAAACCGCATGTCGCAGCCCAGCACCTGCGAGCGGTGCCGCCAGACCGATTGTTCGCCGCCGAAACAGGCGTGGCTTTCCAGCTTTTCCATGGGCGCTCAGAACTTGATGACCGAACGGATCGATTTGCCGTCATGCATCAGATCGAAGGCGGTGTTGATCTGGTCCAGCGCCATGGTGTGGGTGACAAAGGGCGCCAGTTCAATATCTCCGGCCATCGCCTGTTCGACCATGCCCGGCAACTGGCTGCGCCCCTTCACGCCGCCAAAAGCCGTGCCCATCCATTTG
>CAZPWV010000252.1:0-3445 GCA_964590825.1 uncultured Rhodobacter sp.
GGTTCCTGGCGCTGATCAAGGCCAAGATCATCTATGTCGAGGATAAGATTGCCGCCGCCCGCCGCTGGGTGCCGATCCTGACCGGGATCATGACCGGAACCTTTGCCGCCTATCTGGCGCTGAAGGGGCTCAAGAAGGTTTTCGATGTCTCGCTGGGCGGGGCGCTGACGATCGGGCTCGTGCTGGGGCTGCTGGCCTGGGCGGCGGCGGTGCCGCTGGTGCGGCGCCAGTCCGAGGGACTGGAGAACCGCAAGAAATCGCTCAAGAAACTGTTCACCCTGCCGCTGGTGGCTTCGGCGGCGCTGCTGTCATTTGCGCATGGGGCCAATGATGTCGCCAATGCGGTGGGGCCGCTGGCGGCGATCGTTCATGCCGTCGAACTTGGCACGCTGGCCGACAAGGTTACCGTGCCGCTTTGGGTGATGGTGGTGGGCGCGCTGGGCATTTCGGTGGGGCTGGTGCTGTTCGGGCCGCGGCTGATCCGCCTGGTCGGCTCGGAAATCACCAAGCTCAATGCGATGCGGGCCTATTGCGTGGCGCTGTCGGCGGCGATCACCGTCATCATCGCCTCCTGGCTGGGCCTGCCGGTATCGTCCACCCACATCGCCGTGGGCGGCGTTTTTGGCGTTGGCTTTTTCCGCGAATGGCACGCCGAGCGGCGGGCGCGGATGCTGGGGCTGCAAAAGGGCAAACCGGTGCCGCCCGAGGAACGCTCTCGCCGGCTGTTGGTGCGGCGGGCGCATATCATGACGGTGGTGGCGGCCTGGATCGTCACCGTGCCGGCTTCGGCCGGGCTGTCGGCGCTGCTTTACCTGATGATGAACGGCTTTGCCGGCTAAACCAGAACCGCGCGGCGGGCCTGCGGGCCGACCCCGAAGACCTGGCGATAGCGGGCAATTTCCGCTTCGGGGCCGGTGGCCTTTTCGGGGTTGTCGGAGAGTTTCACCGTTGGCCGGCCATTGGCCGCCACCGCCTTGCACACCAGGCTGAAGGGGGCCAGCGCATCGCCCGAAACGAGGCCGCGGAAATCGTTGGTCAAGAGCGTTCCCCAGCCAAAGCTGACCTTGACCCGGCCCCGGAACTGCGCATGAAGGGTTTCGATCTGCGCCACGTCGAGCCCGTCGGAAAAGATCACCAGCTTCTGGCGCGGGTCTTCGCCGCGCGACTGCCACCAGGCAATGGCGGTTTCGGCGCCCTCGGCCGGGTCACCCGAATCGATGCGGATACCGGTCCAGCCCGCCAGCCAGTCGGGGGCGCGTTCCAGAAAACCCCTGGTGCCGTAGGTATCGGGCAGGATGATGCGCAGATTGCCCACATGCTCCTCCTGCCAGTCGGCCAGCACCCGATAGGGGGCCTCGCGCAGGTCTTGCTCGGTTTCGGCCAGCGCAGCATAGACCATGGGCAATTCATGGGCGTTGGTGCCGACCGCCTCCATGTCGCGGCGCATGGCGATCAGACAGTTCGAGGTGCCGGTAAAGGCGCCGCCGGCGGTCGCCTCGCCAAGGCCTTCGACCATCGCCTGCACGCACCAATCCTGCCACAGGAAGCTGTGCCGCCGCCGGGTGCCGAAGTCAGCGATCTTGAGCCCCTCGATACCGCGCAGCCGCTCGATCTTTTCCCAGACGCGGGTCATGGCGCGGGCATAGAGCACCTGCAATTCGAACCGCCGCATCGCCCGCAGCACCGCCCGCGAACGCAGCTCCATCAAGATCGCCAGCGCCGGAATTTCCCATAGCATCACCTCGGGCCAGGACCCTTCAAAGGTGAGTTCAAACTGCCCGTCGCGCTTTTCCAGATGGTAGGGCGGCAGGCGGAAATTCTCGAACCATTCCATGAAATCGGGGCGGAACATCTGCCGCTTGCCGTAAAACGTGTTGCCGCGCAGCCAGGTGCTTTCGCCGCGTGCCAGCCGCAGCCCCCGCGCATAATCGAGCTGTTCGCGCAATTCGCCCTCGTCGATCAGCTCGGCCAACCGCACCGATCTGGAGCGGTTGATGAGGCTGAAGGTCACCTGCGTATCGGGGCGGTTGCGAAACACCGACTGGCACATCAGCAGTTTGTAGAAATCGGTGTCGATGAGCGAACGCACGATCGGGTCGATCTGCCATTTGTGGTTATAGACGCGGGTGGCGATATCGACCATCTCAGCGCTCCAGGCTCACGCCGGCGCTGCGCATCGCATCACGGGCGGCGGCAAGCGAGCCGTTCAGGTCGATGGCCCGGCAGGCACCCTCCAGCACCCGCGCGGCAAAGCCCAGCCGGGCCGCATCGATTGCCGACCAGGCCACGCAGAAATCTAGTGCAAGGCCGACAAAGCTCAGCGAGGTGATCTCCCTGTCGCGCAGATAGCCGGCAAGCCCGGTGGGCGTGATGTGGTCATTCTCGAAAAAGGCGGAATAGCTGTCGATTTGGGTGCGAAAGCCCTTGCGCAGGATCAGATCGGCGGGGTCGATATGCAGCCCAGGGTGAAAGGCGGCCCCCCTGCTTCCCCAGACGCAATGCACCGGCCAGAGCGTTTGCGGCCCATAGGGCATGGCAATGGTGGAAAACGGCTCGGCGCCGGGGTGGTTTGCGGCGAAGGAGGCATGAGTTTCGGGGTGCCAGTCCTGCGTCAGCACGGTGACGGGGTAGTCCTGCATCAGCGCATTCACGCGCGGCACGATTGCGTCGCCCTCTGCCACCGGCAGCGCACCGCCGGGGCAGAAATCGTTTTGAATGTCGATCACGATCAGCGCTTCGTGCACATCCGCCATGGCGTTCCCCCGGTGGTTTTCCCATGCCTAGGGCGCGGGGGCGGCGGGGTCAATCGTTTGCGGGTCGTTTTGCCGCAGCACTGGCCGCAACGCGCCCCGCGCAAGGCGGGGCAGCTGCTACGGGCACCCGGTTGGTGTCATTTGCCGCAGGTCTGGCTCAGCAGGTTGCAGCTTTGCGTCACTTCGGCACCTTGATCGGGAAAGTCGAGGCGCGGAAGATCAAGGCTCCAACCGCCGGCATTGGCCGCAACGGCGGTGAAGGCTGCAAGGGCAAGACCAAGGAGGAAGGGTTTCATGAGGTTCTCCAAAAAGTAAACCGTTCGGTTCATGTGTGGAATGTGAACCGAGTCGTTTAGTTGCGCAAGGATAAAGTGAACGCATCGGTTCATGTTTTTCGGTTGCACCGGTTCGTGCTTGCGATAATTTGGAATCATTCTAAAAGGATATGCCGATGTTCTCTGTCCAAGCCTCCCGCCGCCGATTTGCCGAACTGACCGAACAGGAGGTTCTGGCGCTGGCGATTTCGTCCGAGGAAGACGATGCCCGCATCTATCGCGTCTATGCCGAGCGGCTGCGGGCCGAGTTCCCGGCCTCTGCCGCGGTTTTCGACGGCATGGCCGAGGAGGAAGACGGCCACCGTCAGGCCCTGATCGAGCGCCACCGGGCCCGGTTTGGCGAGGTCATCCCGCTTA
>CAZPWV010000253.1:0-1923 GCA_964590825.1 uncultured Rhodobacter sp.
GCCCGTGTCCCAGCGGCCCTCGGCAAAGAGCCTCATGGCCGCCAGCGCCTCGGGCAACCAGCAGGTGGACCATCTGCGCATCATCACGCTGTGTGAACACGCCGCCTATTTCGCCTTTGACGTGCTGGAACCGGGCGGCACCTTTGTCGCCAAGGTGCTGGCCGGCGGCGCCGAGCAGGGGCTGATGGCGGTGCTGAAGAAGAACTTCGACAAGGTGGTGAACATGAAACCGCCCTCAAGCCGCAAGGATAGCTCGGAAAAATTCGTCGTGGCGACGGGGTTCCGGGGGAAACGGCACGAGGAGGGGGAGAGTGACAACAGTTGACACTACCCCACTGGGCATCCCCAGCTTTCCTGTTGTGCGACGAGCGACAAAATTGACCGTCTGCGATGGCTGGCGAAATCAGGCCGGACGATCCAAGCACAAAAAGAGGTATTCTGTGCCTTCAAGTTCGGGAAGAGACCGCTTGGATACCCGCTCGGCGTATTTCTTGTGCCCGCGTTGGCAAATGCTGTTGGCTTTGGCCAAAAGCTGTTCATCCGAAAATGATGCGAAGATCGGTTGAATGATGTTTACGCTATCGCCGTTATAGGCCGAGACGATTGGATCTTGTCCCTCCATTGGGCCGCAGGAAGCCAAGGCGGCAATCATAGACACTGCAAGTAGCTTTCGCATATTCTCACCAAAGTTGCTTTCTAATGCGCAAATCATTCCAAGCTGCTGCTGAGAGTCAAGCAATATCGCAAGCATTAGTCAGTTCGATTAGCCCTGATCCCACCTGTCTCACATCCGAGACACTTCCGCCCCTTTCGCGTGCAATTTCCGTTGCGGCAGGGGCGAATCGGCCTAAGCTTGCCCCTTGACGCACCCAAAGAGGGGAGGCTTTGCGATGCCGTCGCCGCGCATACCCGCGCCACCGCGCAACCATGCCGAGATCGTGCAATCGGTCGTGGCCTCGAACGCGCTTGGCGCGCGGGCGGGGTTTGCCGCAAGCTGGCGCCGCTCGATGATCCATCACAAGCTTGATCCGGCCAAGCCGCGCCCCGGCGCGCGGCTTGAGGCGGGCCATATTGCCGCGCGGCGCGAGGCGGCGGGGCTGTTGCTTCGCGTGGCCTCGCCGGTGCTCGACCGGCTGGCCCGGGCGGCCTGCGAGGCGGGCTGTGCGGTGTTTTTGTCCGATGCCGAGGGGTTCGTGCTGGATGAGCGGATGCGCGCGGCCGATGCCGGGGCCTTTCACGGCTCGAACCTGGCGCCCGGTTCCGACTGGTCGGAGGGCGCCGAGGGCACGAATGGCATTGGCACCTGCCTGGCCGAGGGCCGCGCGGTCACGGTCTGGCGCGACCAGCATTTCCGCGCCACCAATACCGGGCTCACCTGCATGGGCGCGCCGGTCTTTGGGCCGCAGGCCGAGCTGGCGGGGGTGATCGATGTCTCCTCCGCGCGCGAGGACATGTCTGAGGGCTACGCAAGGCTTGTGGCGCTGACCGTGCAGGACGCCGCCGCGCGGATCGAGGCCGATCTCTTCCGCGCAAGCTTCGAAGGCGCGCGGATTTTGTCCACCGGCGCGGGCGAGGAGGCGCCGCAGGGCGTGATGCTGCTGGCGCTCGACCGCGACGATCTGGTGATCGGCGCCACCCGGGCCGCACGCCGCCACTTGGGGCTTGAGGAAAGCCAGCTGGGCCGGCTGCCCGCCAACGACCTTTTCACCACCGAACGCCGCGCCGGGCTGGACGAGGCGCAGCGGGCCGAACTGGCCCGGGCGCTGGCCCGCGCGGGCGGCAATGTCTCGGCCGCCGCGCGCGAGCTGGGCATTGGCCGCGCCACCTTTTACCGCAAGGCCAAGGCGCTGGGTCTGGGCGTCTGAGGGCCGGGGCATCTGAAGGCGGCGCCGCCGGAGCCGGGCAGGGGGCTTTGCCCCCTCT
>CAZPWV010000253.1:1933-3444 GCA_964590825.1 uncultured Rhodobacter sp.
CCCCCAAGATTCCCCCCATAGGTAATTTCGGCATTGCGAGGCCTGAAATTTTTTATGGTTTTTCCGTAAAGAGGGCCTTGTCGCGCTGCGGAGTCTGAAGCGTCACGAAAATACCCTTGGGATTGCGGCCGGGAACTCTTCCCTTGATCAGGTGCCAGTTGGAAGTGCCTGATACAATGCATACGCAGCATTTTGGTCTTCCTGTTGGCGCTGTGCACTGACTTGAAGGCCGGAGGGCACATTGGTATATATGGTCGAGAATATGATATGGGAGTACTATTGTGGCTGAAGTATTTAACCCCCTTTCAGAGTACAGGATAAAGCTGGGTAGAAGCTTCAACTATTCCCACATGGATCAGGTAAATAAATCCCTAATTTCCTTTCCATTCAATGATATGGGGAACGTATGTCCGAGGAATGCATATTTTGAATTAAGTGGTCTCTTCGGAACAATTATACGATCGGGCGATGCAATATGCATGTTTCGTCCGGTTCCGCACTACTTGTGTGACGGAAAAGATGGGCATCTGGTGGTGTTTTTTGATTGCGATCACGATATAGGATGTGAGGTCAGAAGAGCAGAACATGTTCTCGTGAAGGGTTTTGGTGAACCAATCATCGGGCATCATCTATGCACGATGTCGTACTTTCTTGATTAGAGGGTCGGCCGTCTCGGTTTTGCTCGGTGTGCTGACTCAATTAATATAATTGGTGGAGCATTCAATTTACTTGCCGCGCCAGGCCCATTCCCCCGAAGGATGGCGCTTCAGGGGGCCACAAACTCGCCAGGCCTTTTCAGTCAAGCCGTCCGTGACGGCCTGTCACCGCGCCTGGCCCCTCATAGCAGAAGAGGCGGGAATGGTCGTCCAAGGATGGGGGCACACCGGTCACAATCTGATTTGAGCACCCACTGGCAGCGCTGATATCGCCCGTCACCTGAATGCTGCGCCTGCACCTGTCTCAGGGCTGAAACAGGTTAGCCATGCGCGCTGCGCAGCCCGGCTATGCGGGGGGCACAAGCCAAGGCAGTCTTTCCCCATCAGGCGCCCCGAGGAGGGGGCGCTGCATCGTAGGGAGGAAAAACGATGGCAAACGACATGCAAGGCGAATTCAAGGGCGTTCAGGTCTCGCCCTTCAAGGCGCGCTACGACAATTTCATCGGCGGCAAATGGGTTGCCCCGGTGGGCGGCAAGTATTTCGACAATATCACGCCGATCACCGGCGAGGTGGTGTGTCAGGTGGCGCTTTCGGGGGCGGCCGATGTGGAACTGGCGCTTGATGCCGCGCATGCCGCACGTGAAGCCTGGGGCACCACCTCGGCGGCGCATCGCTCGAACGTGCTCTTGAAGATTGCCGACCGGCTCGAGGCGAACCTCGATTTGCTGGCCGCCGCCGAAACCTGGGACAACGGCAAGCCGATCCGCGAGACGACGCATGCCGACATTCCGCTTTCGGTGGACCATTTCCGCTATTTCGCCGGCGTGCTGCGCGGCCAGGAAGGCTCGATGTCG
>CAZPWV010000254.1:0-274 GCA_964590825.1 uncultured Rhodobacter sp.
CGGGCGAGATCGAGCCGCTGGCGCGGGCGATCCTGTCGCGCGGCCCAAAGCTGATCTTCATCACCGAGGGCGCCGCCGGGGCACATGCGTTCAGCGCGGAACTGTCACTTTTCGAACCTGCGCGGCAGGTGCGCGTGGTCGATACCGTGGGCGCGGGTGACACGTTCAACGCCGGGGTTCTGGCCGCGCTGGACCGCGCCGGAGCGCTGACAAAAGCAGCCGTGGCCGCGGCCGATGATGCGCTTTTGCGGGCCTGCCTGCATCTGGGCGTGGC
>CAZPWV010000254.1:284-1978 GCA_964590825.1 uncultured Rhodobacter sp.
CCGCCGCCGCCATTACCGTCAGCCGCGCCGGGGCCAACCCGCCCTGGGCGCACGAACTGGAGTAACCGGCCCATGCGCGCCGTCATCCAACGATCCGGGGCCGCTTCGGTGGCGGTGGACGGCAAGATTATTGGTGAAATCAACCACGGGCTGGTCATTCTTGTCTGCGCCATGCAGGGCGATACCGAGGCCGAGGCGGAAAAGCTGGCGGCCCGGATTGCCCGGCTGCGCATTTTCCGGGATGACGCCGGCAAGATGAACCGGGCAGTCACCGAGGCCGGCGGTGCCTGTCTGGTCATCAGCCAGTTCACCCTGGCCGCCGACACCTCGCGCGGCAACCGTCCCGGCTTTTCCACAGCCGCCCCGCCCGAGGCGGGCAAGCGGCTCTATCTGCACTTTTCCAACATCCTGCGCGGCCTGGGGCTGCGGGTGGAAAATGGCGAATTCGGTGCCGACATGGCGGTGCGCCTTGTCAACGACGGGCCAGTGACAATCTGGATGGACAGCGCCGACCGCGCCTGACCGGGTGATTTTCACGCTTTCCCTTGACTTGTGCACCGCGAACCCCCATTTGCGGCTTACCCTGTGTTGCTGCCGCGTGAGCAGCCGCGCCCGAATGGTCTTTTGGCCCCGGCGCAGCACAAGGGAAAATGGTCCCACATTCACGCGGGGGGCCGGGTGCCGATGGCACCGCCCGCCCGCCCGCCCCCAGCCTTGGGGGCCCTGAACACGCGCTTTTGCGCAGAACCAGACACGCGCCTTCGCGCAATGCCAAACACGCGCCTTCGCGCAACGAAAGACAAACACTTGGAAAATTTCGATAATCTCGGCCTCGCGCCAATGCTGGTCAAGAATCTGGCGGCCCTTGGGCTGCACAAACCCACGCCGATCCAGGCCAAGGGCATTCCCCATATCGTGCATGGGCGCGACCTGCTGGGCCTGGCGCAGACCGGCACCGGCAAGACCGCCGCCTTTGGCCTGCCGATGCTGACGCGCATCCTGGCCTATGGCAAACGCCCGGCGCCGAAAACCGTCCGCGCCCTCATTCTGGCCCCCACGCGGGAACTGGCAACGCAAATTCACGACAACCTCGCCGCCTTTGCCGAGGGTGCCCCGGTGCGCATTCAGCGCGTGGTGGGCGGCGCCTCGATCAACCTGCAGTCGGAAAAACTGGCCAAGGGCTGCGATGTGCTGATCGCCACGCCGGGGCGGCTGATCGACCTGATCGAACGCCGCGCGCTGGTGCTGAGCGAGACGAAATACCTTGTCCTCGACGAGGCCGACCAGATGCTGGACATCGGCTTCATCCACGCGCTGCGCCGCATCGCCAAGCTGATCCCGCCCGAGCGACAGACGCTGCTGTTTTCGGCCACGATGCCGAAGCTGATGGAGGAACTGGCCGACAGCTACCTGACCGATCCGGTCCGGGTCGAGGTCGCCCCCCCCGGCAAGGCGGTCGAAAAAATCGCCCAAGGGGTGCATTTCACCACCCAGGGCGAAAAGGCCACGCTTCTGGCCGAGTATATCGCCAAGCACCCGAAGGAACTGGCGGTGGTGTTCAACCGCACCAAGCACGGCTCCGACAAGCTGGCGGGCCTCTTGGAAAAATGGGGGTTTTCGGTCACCGCCATTCACGGCAACAAGAGCCAGAACCAGCGCGAACGGGCGCTGAGCGCGTTTCGTGCCGATGAGAT
>CAZPWV010000254.1:1988-3443 GCA_964590825.1 uncultured Rhodobacter sp.
GGCGGCGCGCGGCCTCGATATTCCCGAGGTGGCGCATGTCTATAACTACGATCTGCCGAATGTGCCGGAAAACTATGTGCACCGGATCGGCCGCACCGCGCGGGCCGGGCGCGATGGCCGCGCCGTGGCCTTCTGCGGGCCGCTTGAAATGGCCGATCTGCGCGCCGTCGAAAAGGCGATGGGGGCAAAGATCCCGGTGATCGGCGGCGAACCCCATGCCGAGGGCGGATCGCGCCCCGCACCGGGCCAGAAGCAGGGCCAGAAGCCGCAGCGCGGACGCGGGCCGAAACCCGCCCGCGCCGAGGGTGGTGGCGCCAAGCCGGCGCCAAAGCGCGGCGCCAAACCCGGCCCCAAAGCCGCGTCGCATCACCCCGCCGCGCCGGGCAATGCCGCGCCCAAACGCCCGCCCCGCGCGCAACGCGGCCACTGATCCGCGCCCCGGTGCCACAGGCCCGGAGCCAAACAAAAGGGCCGGGAAACCGGCCCTTTGCAGTTGCGCCCCGCGTGCCCGGCCCCGCTTGCCCGGCCCTGCGGCCCGTCGCGGCTAGCGCACGGTCTCTTCCTCGAGGTGCATCTTCATCTCGATCAGGATCTTTTGCAGCGCCTGGGTTTCCGACAGCAACCGCCGCGCCTCGTTCATGGTGATCTTTCCATCCATGATCGACTGGTGATATTCGGCCATCAACTGCGCGAAACGCTGGCTCAGCACCACCACATCCGAGCTGACTGCGCCATCGGGCAGCCGGTTGCGGCGGCTTTCATCCAGCGACACCTCAAGCCCGCCCAGTTCGGCCAGCGCCTGGGTGACATGGGGGAAACGCGCCACCGCCTCGATCCGCGCCACCACGTCGATGGGCATGAAGCGGTCGGCATGTTCGACATCGTTGGAATAGTAGCGCCCCAGCGTGGCCTTCGACTTGCCGCAGGCCTGCGCCGCGGCTTCGATGCCGACATCCTTCACCAGTGCTTCGGTGTGTTTCTTCAGATAGCTTTCGATCTTGTCCGTCATATTCACCCGCCCGCAGCCAGCGGCACCCTTGATTGGGGAAAAGCCCCGTGGCTTTCCCATTACCGGCTTGGGCCGCAAATGTCACAAGAAAAGCACCCGGAAACGGGGCTTACGATCACCGGCGACCCCACGTCGGATTGGGTGGGGCCCCCGTGGAGTGCGGTCAGGGGACCGTACGACCGATGCGAATCGGTGCATCCGCGGGGGTCTGCGACCTGCTGCCTCTTGCAGATCGTCCTTGCGCATCGCAAAAGGCGCCATGGCCAAGCTTTACTTCAACTATTCCACGATGAATGCCGGCAAGAGCACGATCCTCTTGCAGGCCTCGCACAATTACATCGAACGCGGCATGGAAACCTGCCTGCTGACGGCGCGGCTGGATGGGCGCGCGGGCGAGGGGCGGATTGCCAGCCGGATCGGCATTGGCGAGGTGGCCGACACCTTCA
>CAZPWV010000255.1:0-3384 GCA_964590825.1 uncultured Rhodobacter sp.
TTTCCGTGGTCGGAATAGAACATGATCTGCCCGATCGACGAGCAGGCGCATTTCGGAACGACGCGATAGACGACACTTTCGCTTTCGGTCATCCAGGTGCCGGGAAAACCCATGAACTCAGCCTCCAACTGCGGCGAAGCAACCTTGCGAACACCGCTTTGTAATATTTAGCCCCTATCAAGCAAAGAACCTCTGTTTTTTCAATGTCCTTTGGCGCTATCAAGGCAGATAAACTCAAGACCGCGGACGACCTGTTTCCAAAATGGCAAAAATCGCCTTCATCTTGCTGACCCACAAAGACCCCGAGGGGATCATTGCCCAGGCCGAACGGCTGACCTCGACGGGTGATTTCGTCGCCATCCACTTCGACGCGCGGGCCAAACCCGCCGATTACGAGAAAATCCGCACCGCGCTGGCGCCGAACCCCTCGGTCACCTTCGCCCGCAAGCGGCTCAAATGCGGCTGGGGGGAATGGAGCCTTGTCGGCGCCACGCTCGAGGCGGTGCAGGCGGCGGTCGATGCTTTCCCGCAGGCAACGCATTTCTACATGCTTTCGGGAGATTGCATGCAGATCAAGACCGCCGAATTTGCCCATGCCTTCCTCGACGCGACCGATGTCGATTTCATCGAAAGCTTCGACTATTTCACCTCCGACTGGATCAAGACCGGCTTCAAGGAAGAGCGGCTGATCTATCGGCACTGGTTCAACGAACGCACGCAAAAGGCGCTTTTCTACAAGTCATTCGAGTGGCAAAAGCGGCTTGGCCTGACCCGCAAGGTGCCTGATGACATCCAGATGATGATCGGCAGCCAATGGTGGTGCCTGCGTCGGCGCACGGTGGAATGGGTGTTGGATTTCACCCGCAACCGCCCCGATGTGATGCGCTTTTTCCGCACCACCTGGATTCCCGACGAGACGTTTTTTCAGACCATCGTGCGCCATGTCGTGCCCGAAAAGGAAATCGAAACCCGCACCCTGACCTTTCTGATGTTCACCGATTACGGTATGCCGGTGACCTTCTACAACGACCATTACGACCTGCTCCTGAGCCAGGATTATCTGTTTGCCCGCAAGATCAGCCCCGATGCGCTGACGCTCAAGGCGCGGCTGGGCAGCCTGTGGGAACAGCGCGGGGTGCATTTCCCGATCTCGAACGAGGGGCGTTCGCTGTTTCAGTTCCTCTCCGGGCGGGGCCGCATTGGCCGGCGGTTCGCGCCCCGGTTCTGGGAAACCGAATCGAGCCTGGGGCGGGAACGCACGCTGATGATGGTGGTGTGCAAGAAATGGCACGTCGCCAAGCGTCTGGTCGAACAGATCCGCCGCCAGACCGGTATTTCGGCGGTGGAATATCTGTTCAACGAAGAGGGCGGCCTGCCCGATCTGGGCGGGATCGAGCGCACGGTGGAAAAGCGCAACCGCCACCGCCGGGCGCTTTTGCGGATGCTGTTCGACTATTACAAGACCGACAAGCTGGTGATCTGCCTTGACCCGGCCGCCATCGAACTGATGCAGGATTTCGCCTCCGACAAGGCCACCACAAAGGTGCTGGAGGTGGATTGTGAATTCACCGACGACTATCTTCTGGGCCATGCGCGCCGCGTGGGCCTGGCGGGAGAGCGCACCCCGCAAGAGGTGATCGACCGGCTCTTGCCCACCATCCGCTATGACCTGAAATTTGAAAGCGACCGGATGCGCGATGCGCAATTTCCGGTCTTTCTGCGGATGCGGCAATCGACCGGCCCGGCCGGCAATGCCATGCCGCTGGCGCGGTTTCTGGGGGTCGATCCCGAGGTTGCACAAGCCATCGCCGCAAGCGATTATCTGTTCGTCGATTGAGGAGAGCGCGCATGGCCTATGCCTATGACGATACCAATATCTTTGCCCGCATCCTGCGCGGTGAAATTCCCAACAAGACGGTGCTGGAAACGGCGCATACCCTGGCCTTCCACGACATCCTGCCGAAGACGCCGCACCATGTGCTGGTGATCCCCAAGGGGCCTTACGTCACCTATGACCATTTCTGCGCCGAAGCCTCGGAGGCCGAAATCGTCGATTTTTCCCGTGCCGTCGCGCAGTTGGTGCGGATGCTGGGGGTCGAGGCGCATTCGGGTGGCAAGGGCTTTCGCGCCATCACCAATGCGGGCGAACATGGCGTGCAGGAAGTGCCGCATTTCCATTTGCACATCCTCGCCGGACGCAACACCGGGCGGATGATCTGCCTCGAGGATTGAGCAGCTTCCGGGTGGGGGCATGGGCGGCGGAGGCTAGTCTCTCCAAAAGGAGACCCGTCATGCCCATTCGCTTCGTTGCCCTGCCCACCGAAATTGTCCGCGCCCTGCAGGCCGACGGCCATGACAGTTATGGCCTGCCGCCCGAGCATGGCGCGGCCGACGGGCCGGGCTACCCCTGCCGCCATTGCCTGCGCCCCGTGCCCGAGGGGCAAGCCGTGCTGGTGCTGGCGCACCGCCCTTTCCCCGCGCGGCAACCCTATGCCGAAACCGGCCCGATCTTCCTGTGCGCTTCGCCTTGCGCGCGCGGCGGCGGCAGCGATCTGCCGGAAATCCTCACCGCGCCCGATTACATCCTGCGCGGCTATGGCGCGGATGACCGTATCGTCTACGGCACCGGCGCCGTTATCCCCACCGAAAACATCACCGCCCGCGCCGGGGAATTGCTGGCCGATCCGCGCGTGGCCTATGTCCATGTCCGCTCGGCGCGCAACAATTGCTACCAATGCCGGATTGAAAGAGCCTGACCCGCCGGCCCGGCGCTGCGGTGGGAAGCCTCCGGCGGGGATATTTTAACTCTATAGAAACCATGCTCTGCCAAGCTGGCCCCACGGTACAGGCGGGGACGCCGATGACCGTCTCTGTAGAAGCGAAAGCGCCCTGACCCACCGGGCAACCGCGGGGTTCAGGGCGCGGCGCCTTCGGGCTCGGGACTTGCTGGCCATTTCTACAGAGCTGAAATATCCTCGCCGGAGGCTTCCGCCGCTTGGTCCGGGGGCTGTTCCTCGCAAGGCCGTGCCACTGAGTTAATCCCGCAAGACAGCGGCACGGTCGATTGCCCCTATTGCGGCAAGCGCTTTGTCATCGACCGCGACCATGCGGTGGATGACCACTGACACCCCCCGCAAGGGCGCAGAGGGGCGGCCCCGCTGGGCCGCCTTTTCGTTTCGCGGGTTTCGGCCTCGGGGCGCATGTGGCAAAAGAGTTGAAAAGGGAGGCCCAAATGGCGTTCGGCAAGGGTTGCCATCTGCATCTGATCGACCGTTCGCGGCTTCATTATCCGTGGCTTTCGGGCGTCCCGTCGCTCGACCATGATTTTCTCTACGACACCTATGCGCGGGAGGCGCGCCGCGCCGGCATCACCGATGTGCTGCA